>NCDQ01000080.1 GCA_002280275.1 Caulobacter vibrioides
GGAGATGGGCCAGCTGTCGGTGCAGCGGATGGGCCGCGGCTACGCCTGGCTCGACACCGGCACCCACGAGAGCCTGTTGGAAGCGTCGGAGTTCATCCGGGCCATCGAACACCGCCAGGGGGTCAAGGTGGCCTGCCCCGAGGAGATCGCCCTGGCCAGGGGCTACATCTCCGCCGACCAGTGCGCGGCGCTGGGCCAGGCCATGGGCAAGACCGAATACGGCCGCTACCTCATCGAAATCGCCCGGGAGGCCCGATGACCCTCGTCACACCCCAGGCCGTCCCGGACGTGCTGCTGATCGAGCCGAAGAAGTTCGGCGACGAGCGCGGTTTCTTCTCCGAGACCTATAACGCCAAGGTCCTGGCCGAGGCGGGGTTCGCCGCCCTGTTCGTGCAGGACAACCACTCCCGCTCGCCGGCCAAGGGCACCGTGCGCGGGCTGCATTTCCAGGCCCCGCCCTTCGCCCAGGACAAGCTGCTGCGGGTCACCCGCGGGGCGATCCTCGACGTGGCGGTGGACATTCGCAAAGGCTCGCCGACCTACGGCCAGTCGGTGGCGGTCGAGCTTTCGGCGGAGAACTGGCGCCAGCTCCTGGTGCCCAAGGGCTTCGCCCACGGCTTCCAGACCCTGACCGAGGACTGCGAGGTCCTCTACAAGGTGACCGACTACTACGCCCCCGCCTCGGAAGCGGGCCTGCTCTGGAACGACCCGGCGCTCGGCATCGCCTGGCCGGGGATCGAGCCTGTCATCAACGCTCGCGACGCCGCCTGGCCGGCCCTGGCTGATTTCAAAACACCCTTCGCCTGAGCGCGCCGCAGCAAGCCGAGGCCAGACCCTTGAACGCACCTTCGACCCCTGCCCTTGAGCCCAACGCCGTCGTCGAGGTCGCCGCGCCCGGCGGCCGGGTCGTGCGCATCGGCCAGGGCGAGCGGTTGGCCGTTCTGGCCGGCCCCTGCGCCATGGAGAGCAGGGCCCACGCCCTGGAGACGGCGGCGGCCCTGAAGGAGATCGCCGAGCGGCTGGGGATCGGCCTCGTCTACAAGAGCTCGTTCGACAAGGCCAACCGCACCTCGGCCTCGGCGGGGCGCGGCATCGGGCTCTCCGCCGCCCTGGCCGTGTTCGCCGAAATCCGCGAGACCCTGGGCCTGCCGGTGGTGACCGACGTGCACGAGCCCGGCCAGTGCGCCGCGGCCGCCGAGGCCGTGGACGTGCTGCAGATACCCGCCTTCCTGTGCCGCCAGACCGATCTGCTGTTGGCGGCGGCCGAAACCGGCCGGGCGGTCAACGTCAAGAAGGGCCAGTTCCTCGCCCCCTGGGACATGAAGAACGTGATCGCCAAGGTGACGGGGGCCGGCAACCCCAACGTCATGGCCTGCGAGCGCGGGGTCTCGTTCGGCTACAACACCCTGGTCTCCGACATGCGCGCCCTGCCGGTCCTGGCCGAAATCGGCTGTCCGGTGGTGTTCGACGCCACCCATTCTGTGCAGCAGCCCGGCGGACAGGGGACCAGCTCGGGCGGCCAGCGCGAATTCGTGCCGGTCTTGGCCCGCGCCGCCGTGGCCGTGGGCGTGGCGGCAGTGTTCATCGAGACCCATCCCGATCCCGACAAGGCCCCCTCCGACGGCCCCAACATGGTGCCGATGGGCGAGTTCGAGGCCCTGATGGCGCGGCTGCTGGCCTTCGACGCCCTGGCCAAGGGCCGATCGGCCTGAACCGCCGGGGCCTTGCCCCATGCGATTGCGCGTTCGAGAGGCAGGCGCTAGGACCGCTGACATGCATGAGCGCGCTGGACAGCAGGCTAGGGCCGAAGATCTGATCGATCCGCAGGCCCTGGTCACGGCCTATTTCGATCTCAAGCCGGACCCTACGCAGCCAGGCCAGCGCGTCGCCTTCGGGACGTCGGGACACCGGGGCTCCAGCTTCGACGCCGGCTTCAACGAGGACCATGTCCTGGCCATCAGCCAGGCCATCGCCGAGCATCGCGCCGGCCAGGGCGTCACCGGCCCGCTGTTCCTGGGGCGCGACACCCACGGCCTGTCCGAGCCGGCCTGGCGCACGGCGCTGGAGGTCCTGGTCGCCAATGGGGTGGAGGTGCGCGTCGACGCCCGCGACGGCTACACCCCCACGCCGGCCATCTCGCACGCCATCCTCAGGCACAATCGCTCCGGCGGCGCGGCGTCGGATGGGATCGTGATCTCGCCCTCGCACAATCCGCCGCGCGACGGCGGCTTCAAGTACAATCCCCCGTCCGGCGGACCGGCGGGCTCGGACGCCACCGGCGCCATCGCCGCCCGCGCCAACCAGCTGCTCGAAACCGGCCTCAAGGGCGTGAAGCGGATCGGCTTCGAGGCGGCGCGCCGGGGGGCCGGGACCTATGATTTCCTGGGCGCCTACATCGACGCCCTGCCCGACGCCCTGAACCTCGACGCGGTGCGCGAGGCGGGGGTGAGGATCGGGGCCGATCCCCTTGGCGGCGCCAGCGTCGACTACTGGGGCGCCATCGCCGAGCGCCACCGGCTGGACCTGACGGTGATCGACAACACGGTCGACCCGCGCTGGGCCTTCATGCCGCTGGATACCGACGGCAAGATCCGCATGGACTGCTCGTCTGCGGCGGCGATGAGCAAGCTGGTCGGGATCATGGGCGAAGGCGCGCCCTACGACGTCGCCACCGGCAACGACGCGGACGCGGACCGCCATGGGATCGTGACGCCCGACGGCGGGCTGATGAACCCCAACCACTATCTGGCGGCGGCGATCGCCTATCTGTTCGCGAACCGGCCCGGCTGGGGCGCGGAGGTCGCCGTGGGCAAGACCCTGGTGTCCTCGTCCATGATCGACCGGGTGGTCGCCGCCATGGGCCGAAAGCTCATCGAGGTGCCGGTGGGGTTCAAATATTTCGTGCCCGGGCTCTTGGACGGGACGGTTGGGTTCGGCGGGGAGGAATCGGCGGGCGCCTCGTTCCTGCAGAAGGACGGGGCGGTGTGGACGACGGACAAGGACGGCCTGCTGCTGGCCCTGCTGGCGGCCGAGATCCGCGCCGTCACCGGGCGCAGCCCCAGCGAGCTCTATGACGAACTGGCCGAACGCCATGGCCGGCCCGCCTACGCCCGGGTCGATGCGCCGGCGTCGCGAGAACAGAAGGCCCGCCTCGCCGCCCTGAGCCCGCAGGACGTGAAGGCCGGCGAACTGGCCGGCGAGCCGATCGTCGAGGTGCTGACCCGGGCCCCGGGCAATGGCGAGGCCATCGGCGGTCTGAAGGTCGTGACCCGCAACGCCTGGTTCGCGGCACGACCGTCGGGCACCGAGGACGTCTACAAGATCTACGCCGAATCCTTCCTTGGAGAGACGCACCTGCGGCAGGTGCAGGCCGAGGCGCGGGACGTCGTCGCCGGCGCCCTCGGGCTCTGAGCGCCGGCCTAGGGCAGTTCCTGGCCGCGGTCGGGGTCGCACGCCACCGCGTATTGAAACGCTATCACCGCCCCCTTCACCCTGGGCAGCAGGACCAGGGTCGCCGCCAGCAGGGTGGGCAGGGTGATCGCCAGCACCAGCCCGGCCGGCCATTCCCAGATGAAGGGGAAGGCCAGCATCGGCGCGATCACCAGGTGGCCGACCAGCAGGATGGTGAAATAGGGCGGGGCGTCGTCGGCCGGATAGCGGCCGTTGTCGTGGTTGCAGCACCCGCAGACCGGATCGACCTTGAGATAGCGGCCGAACAGCTTGCCGTCGCCGCAAGCCGGGCAGCGGCCGACCCAGCCGCGCCGGAAGGACCGCATCATGAAGCGCATCTGCATGGGGACCTAACTGGGGTGGGCGGCGGCGCGCGGCAACCGCGTCAGATCCCTGCGTACCATTCATATCCCTGGTCGGGCCAGAACCCGCCCTTGCCCCGGCCGATGCCGGCCAGGGACTCCACGGCCTCGATGCGCATGACGAACTTGGCCATCTTGTAGCCGAGCTGGCGCTCGACCCGCAGGCGCAGGGGGGCGCCGTTGGCCATGGGCAGGGGCTGGCCGTTCAGGTCGTAGGCCAGGATGGTCTGAGGGTGGAAGGCGTCGATCAGGTCGATGCTCTCGTAATAGGGAACGCCCCGCCCCGGCGGCCCGAACCACTCGTCGGCGCAGTGGAAGACGATATAGCGCGCCTGGGGTTTCAGCCCCGCCCGCTGCAGCAGGGGCCCGAGGCGGGCGCCGCTCCACTTGCCGATGCAGCTCCACCCCTCGACGCAGTCGTGGCGGGTGATCTGGGTGCGCCCGGGCGCGGACCGCAGCTCGGTCAGGGACAGGCTGAGCGGCCGCTCCACAAGCCCTCCGACCTGCAGGCGCCAGTCGGCGAAATTGTTGGCCAAAAGGGCGATGTAGTCGGGGTTCGACGGCTCGGTCTCGCCGTTGGGGCGGAACACCGGCGCGATCTCGGCCTCGCTGAACTCGGGGGCCAGGGCCTCCCGCGGCGTCACCAGCCGCTGCACCCGCCGGTTCAGCTGCTCGGCCGCGCCGATGACGGCCAGGGCCTTGGGGGAATGGGCGATCTGATCGCAGCCGGCGACCGCCGCCGCGCCGACGGCGGCGAGGGCCCGGGTCAGCCAGAAGCGGCGGCCTTGGTCCGGGCTCATGGCTTGGGGTCCTTCCAGCGGTCGTCCTTGGGGTCGATGACGTAACGGCCGGTGATCATCGAGCGCAGTTCGTTCACCGGCCCGGCGGCCAGCACCATGGCGATGTGGAGCAGGAAGAACAGCACCAGGCCGAAGGCGGCCAGGAAGTGGAGGGTTCGCGCCGTCTGGCGCCCGCCGAACAGCTCCAGCAGCCAGGGGAAGGCGGCGTTCAGGCCGGGCGACATGGTCATGCCGGTCAGCACCATCAGCGGGAGGAGGACGAAGAGGACCAGGAGGTAGGCGAGTTTCTGCAGCACATTGTAGCGCCGCGCCGCCTCGCCCTTGGGGAAGCGAAGCCGAAGGTGCTCGCCGATCGCGGCGCCGATCCCCTTCAGCTCGGGGCCGGTGGGGACGAGGTCGCGGCGGATGCGCCCAAGGGCTCCATAGGCCAGATAGACCGCTCCGGTCGCAACCAGGCCCCAGGCGAAGAAGAAGTGCCAGCGCCGCGCCGTCGCCAGGTCGCGCCCGGGCGGGAAGGTGATCCAGGCCGGAAAGGCCCGGTTGACCAGGTCCTCGCCGCCCTTCGAGGCGCCGAGGACGCCGGTGGTGTCGAAGGTCTTGCCGAACAGGGTCGTGGTCCCGCGCAGGCCGGACGGAGTTTGCGCCGCGCCCATGATCAGGATCGGTCGCTCGAAGTCGGAACCCTGGCCGAGGTAGAGGGCCGGGTGGGCGTTGAACACCTGCAGGCCGCTGGTCAGCAGCACCAGAAGGCACAGAACGCCCGCCCAGTGCGTCAATCGCACCAGGGCCGGATGGCGATGGACGGCGATCCGGCCATCCTCTAGCCGGCGATCAGGCTTGGGCATGCGACCAGCATAACCCCCGGCTCGCCCATGAGGCGACTGTGATACGGGCGCCACAGGCGGCGCGGCTCTTGCGACCGAGGCCGTCTTCCATCTTGCGGGCGCGGGGCGCTTGGCCAAGGATGGGCTGGTGAAAGGTGCTTCGGCGGTTCAGCCGAAAGCAACCCAATCGCCGGGGGTCTAGAGGGGATCGTCGGTACCGCGCGGTCAACGCAGCGGACAGGCGAAAATAAAAATGGGGGCTGTGCGGGGGTCGATCCGAAAGGGTCGGCCCCCGTAGTTTTTCCACACCCCGTCATTCCCGACCTCGCCCGAGAAGCCCGGGGCGAAAGCCTGGACGCGAGAGCGCTTACGGCAGAGCCGATCCTGAAATCGCAACGCTCTGGCCGCTCGGGCCGAGCCCGGTCATGACGGGCCTAGCGCCCGCCGGATCCTTCGTAGGCGGCCGGCGCGGTGTGTTCGTCTTCGGGGTGCACGTGACCGTCGAGCACGAAGCGGCGGTCGCAGTAGCCGCATTCGACGAAGTGGGCCTCGCCCATCTCCAGATAGACGCGCGGATGGCCCAGGGCCCCGCCCGAGCCGTCGCACCAGATGCGGTGTTCGTGCACGACGACCGTGTCGACGGGCGTTTGCGAGGCGGAAGGGGCGGCTGAACGCATCTTGGGGCTCTCATCCTTGGCAAGGCCTCAGGCGGGGCATACCTAAGGCGCGAGAGGGCGGGGCGTCAAACCCGATCCGCCTCATCGCCTTCTTCGCCCATCCCCGTCACTGCAGGCCGCCGCTTCCATGCGCCTTCCCGACTACGCCATCGAAGCCGAGGGCCTCGCCAAGGTCTATCCCGGAACCAAGACCGCGCCCCCCAAGGAGGCCTTGAGGGGGATCGACCTGAAGGTGCCGCGCGGCTCGATCTTCGGCCTCCTGGGCCCCAATGGCGCCGGCAAGTCGACCTTCATCAACATCCTCGCCGGCCTGACCATCAAGACCGGCGGGACGGCCAAGGTGTGGGGCGTCGACATCGACGAGCACCCGCGCATGGCCCGGGCCAGCCTGGGGGTGGTGCCGCAGGAACTGGCGGCCGACGTCTTCTTCACGCCGCGGGAGTCCCTCGACGTCCAGGCCGGGCTCTATGGCGTGCCCAAGGCCCTGCGCCAGACCGACCCGCTGCTGGCGGCCCTGGGCCTGACCGACAAGGCCAACGCCTATGTGCGAGCGCTGTCGGGCGGGATGAAGCGGCGGCTGATGGTCGCCAAAGCGATGGTGCACCAGCCGCCGGTGCTGATCCTCGACGAGCCCACCGCCGGGGTGGATGTGGAGCTGCGCCGCCAGCTGTGGGAATTCGTCCAGGGCCTGAATCGCCAGGGCGTGACCATCATGCTGACCACCCACTATCTGGAGGAGGCCGAGGCGCTGTGCGACACCATCGCCATCGTCAACCGCGGCCAGGTGGTGGCGTGCGAGCCGACCGCCACCCTGCTGCGGCGGATGGACAGCCGGGCGGTGGTGATCACCCCGGTCCAGCCCCTGGCCTCTGCCCCCGGCCTCGGGCCGCTGGAGGGCAGGCTGCGCCCGGACGGGCGCCTGGCCATCACCTACAAGCCCGACCAGGCCAGTTTCGAGGACGTGCTGGCCGCGGTGCGCCAGGCCGGGGTGGCGATCAAGGACCTGGCCACCGAGGATCCGGACCTGGAGGACGTGTTCATGGCCCTGACCTACGGCGATCCCAACGCCGCCGATCCCACGAAGGATTGAGCCCGGGGCCGGCTTCCGCTAGGAAGCGGCCTGCCCTGCTTAAGGCACCCGTAGCTCAGCTGGATAGAGCGTTGCCCTCCGAAGGCAAAGGTCACACGTTCGAATCGTGTCGGGTGCGCCAGTGCCTTTCCCCTTGAAAATCAGAGCGATAAGGGGTTTGGCTAGGGGCGTCACTGCCAGCGCTCACCCGGCCAGTGGGGCATTAGCGGGGCAGTTGCTGCGTTGAAATCGTCAGAATCTAGGGGGCACCCCCCCTCCGAAATCGCGAGTAAGTGCGCCGGTCTAAATTTTTCGCCCGGCCCGGGCCTCAGATAGTGTCACCGAGAGGCAGCTCCGGGCCTCTGGGCGGCGATGGCCGCCATCGCCTCGCGGGCTGTCAGAGATCCATTATCCGCCAGCCGCGCCAGAACTTGGCGGACGCGCCTCCTCAAGTCTGAGTTTTCGATTACTTGATCCGAGGGCTGAAGCCGAAGAATGACCGTAGCGGCGCGGTTCACTAGGTCAGCGTAGCCCCAAAAATCCTCGTTGTTCTCATGCAAGGGCAGCCAGCGCTCCACCCACGGAAGGGCGTGTGTCTCGATTTCCGCGATGGAAAGTCGGTCGCAAAACCGCAGCAGGGCATCGGCCGCGCCGGCGAGATGCGGCGTGCGTACTGCCCAGCCGTCAACCCACTGCATCAACGAAGCCACATACGGCCAGTTAGGCGGTATGGGTGTTGAATACGGCCCTACAAATCCGGCCGCCGCGGTGGGCGAGGATTTCCCTCTAGGAAGTCGCCCACTAACTCAAACTCATGGTCGCGCTCCTCCAAGGCGGTGAAAACCCGCCAGGGCTCAGCGCTCGGGTTCGCGTCCGACACCAGAAAGGCAAGCCGGCCCGTGAGTTTGCCGACGACATCCATCAACTTGAATGGGTACTGCTGATCGTGGCGCTCGCGTCCGCGCTCACTGTAGAGCTTCGCCCAGCGCGTCACGCCTTGGAGGTACAAGCCGAGAAGGCGCGCGAGGCGGAGGTCGCTGGCGAGGGACTTCAGCGGCAAGGCCTTGAGCAGTACCTCGACACGGTTCCAATCGAATAGCACGGGGTAACGGCGGCTTCCGTGTATCACCGGCTTCTGTAGTGATTTCCCTAAGGCCCAAAACGTTTGGAACGGCGGTGGTGGTGGCGGGATCGGCCGAGGGCGGCGTTGCCTTATGTCGACTAAGGCCGCCTTGAACGCCTTTTCCCGTCGCTTTTGGCGGTCCTTGGCGACGGCCTGGGGGTTTGGCTCCCAGAACCGCTTGCCGCGCCAATACTGCGCATCGGCAAAGGTCGCTCGCGCGACGGCCCAGGCGAAGGCGGGGTCGTCCTTGAAATTCAAACCGGTGACAACTGCAGCGGCGATGTGGTCATGGCGGTCGGTGGCTAACATCAAGAGGCGAGGCGCAAGTGCGGCCCTATCCCCGCCGCGAGCGACTAAAGCGCTTAGCCCTCGAGCCGCTGAAGTCGCGGGGTCGGACCCCATATACGCCCCATCGAAGTCGAACATCTCGTCGACCCGCTTTACGTCGGCGGCGGCCAACAGGGTTTCAGTGACCCACTCCCGGTGGCGATCCAAGGCGGCATCTGGCGCTAGCCGCGCAACGACAGCTGCCGTGGCTGCCACTCCTTGGGCCGCCAAGTGCTCGTTGAAGCGCTCCAGCCTGTAGTCAGAGAACAAGGACGATGCGTTGAAGGACTGCGCCAATTCAATGGCCGCATCGAGATCCATCGTATCTTGAAGCGCGTTCTGTTCGAGGCCTCTTATCCCCCAAAGCATAAGGCGGCTGGCAGCATTAAATCCCGCCTGTTGTTGATCTAGTGTGGCGATCTGCTGCGCAATGGGCGCGGGCGGTACGATGGAGACCTGAAGCTGGTCGTCCACCTGCTCGAACTTGATATTCGTCCGGTCCAGGTCAACGCGGTAGCGCTCAACCTGTCGGTCGAACTCGGCCATTAAGCCGGTGTCCTGCAACTGGTCCTCGAAGCAGGCTAGGTCGGCTGCCGTCCAAGTCGCAACGCGGGCGTTCAAGGCCGTCTGAGCCTCCTCACCCGCGAAGAGCATGAAGGGCAACGCCAGATCGTTTCGTACGTGCTGTCGCTTCGCATACCGCGCTCCAACTTCGAGTATCCCCTGACGCCTTCCCGCTGCGTAGTAGGGAACTAGGGGCTGTCGAGCGAAGCTCAGGTCGTCGGTGAAGCGGCGGACTTCAAAAGTCCAAACGCGTGGTTCAGCCAGTATCGGGCCGACCGCATCAATTTGACCTGGCGTGGATATTTGCTCAACGGCCACGTTGATGCACGGGCAGAGCGTCGCGCTAAGGCCGTGGGGCCGAACCACTAGACGGAAAAGTTCCTCCAGGGACCGGCCCTCCGCCGCTTGCCGCCCCATCCATAGATCGAGCGCCATGTAGGCGCTGCCAAGTACGTCGGAACCGAGCAATCCTCGTGCCCAGCGGTATGAATTTTCATCCCCCCAAAGAGGCACTTCGCCCCAGGGAAACTGAACCCTTAGCGCACGGGGTCGCCGCCCATCGTTTTGGCGCATGTAGTGACGGTAAAAAACCGACGCGCGCTTCTCGAACCTCCGGAACATCCGCAGCGCTTCGGCTGGGTCTGCTTCGAAGAGTTGGTCAAAGCCGGCGTAGCTTGGAGAAGCCGTGTCTCCGGTCAGAGAGCGCAAGCCAGCGTCGTGAAAATCCAGCGCGTTGAAATGGCCCATAAAAAAGTCGTGCCGAACGCGCGGCTGTCGTGGGGCAAAGTAAGCGATGCAGAAGTCTGCCCAGGCCCTCGGCAACCGCGACGGAATCTGACGAGGCAGCTTGAGCAGGTCGTCGCATTCCCTCGCCCTGTCACGCTCGGAAACCCGCACCAAATAGGTCTCGACTACGCTTGGTTCGGAGGCGACTCCGTAGGCGATGCCTTGCCGCAGCAAGGTCGCGGTCTTCTCCCACAAATCTCGGTCGTGGTCATCGTAGCCAAAGGGGGCGCGCCGTTCTTCCCACCGCGCAAACGTGCGGGCGTCTTCGATTTCCACAAGCCAATCGAAGCAGATGCGGACCAGCATTTGCGCGCTGCGGAGTTGGTGGCCCTCCGTCGTGCGCAGCCAGGTGTTTGCCAACTGGGCCAACTTCGGCACCAGTCGCCCAGGCCAGCCCGCCCAGCGCTTGCCCGCCCATGTCAGGAACGCGAGCCAGCTTCGGCCGGAGGGCTTTGGAAAGGCTGCGGCGACCCGCTGACGCTCCTCCAGACTCCCAGTGACATTTTCGAAAACCATCTCATTCGGGCGGCTCTCGAGGATCTGGAGCGTGTCGATAAGCCGTTCGAGCCATTCGGCATCGTCTGCCAGCAGGGTCGACTCCGCCGCGGCAAGAAGGTCTGTGGCACGCTCGGAGTAAAGGGGAGCCACAAGTAGGGTCCGCCACCACACGGGGTCGAGATCCTCCGCTTGGGCGCAAGACCGGACCAGATCAAGCCAGTCGCTGGGGCCGGAGGTTTCGAAAGCGATTTGTCCAACCAGCCGAACCGGACGCAGCCACCACAGGGGCTGATCCACGGCCTGGAGAAGGCGCGGCAGGGCGGACCGGTCGCGGTCTAGCGCGCGTGCCAGAGCCCAATCCTCATAGATGTCGTGCGCAAACACTAAGGCGTCTCGGTGCGCCGTTGCTCGCAACGACCCTTCGTGCAGCAGCACGCGGACACCATTCGGATCGAGGGCGGCGCGCCCGACCAC
>NCDQ01000081.1 GCA_002280275.1 Caulobacter vibrioides
GAGGGCGGCGGTGTCCTCCTCACCCGCATCGCGGGGGAGGTGGCGCGGCGCGGATACGCGACGTGACGGAGGGGGCGCTACCGGCTCAATACCCCGCGTAACGCCCAGGCTTGTGGTTGGCGATGATCACCGCGCTCAGGGCCACCGCGCTGGCGATCGACAAAAGCAGCTTGTCGAAGCTGATCGTGAAGAACGCTGCAGCCACCACGACGCAGTCGGCCGCCATCTGCACCTTGCCGGCGCTGATCCCTCGGCGCTCCTGCAGATAGAGCGCCAGGACCCCGACCCCGCCGACGCTGGAGCGGTGACGCGCCAGGGCCAGGATGCCCATGCCGATGATCGTGCCGCCAAAGACGGCCGAGAAGATCGGATCAATGCCGCCGACCTTCAGCCACTGCGGCATGCCCCAGGCCAGGCCCGCCAGCAGCAGGTTGGTCGCCAAGGTCTTGAACGTGAACGCCCAGCCCAGGGTCCGCTGGGCCAGGACGTAGAACGGCAGATTGAGGACGAAGAACACCACCCCCACCGGCCAGTCGCTCAGGTAAGAGATAATCAGCGCCACGCCCGCGACCCCGCCGGTCACCAGGCCGGCCGCCTTGAGCAGGGTCAGGCCCACAGCGATGAAGCTGGAACCGATGAGGAGCGCATGGATGTCCTCCAGCGCGGAATGACGGTGTTCGGGCATGAGTCGGGCGGGTGTTCTGTTCAGGGAAAACGCGTCCCCGCCTCGCCGTTTCCATCCCGATCGGCCCGAATATTCCTCGGGCTTCGCCACCGGGCCAAAAAAACTGGACCCGCTAGCGTCTGTTTGACCGCCTTCGCTTGATACAGCGCGACGGGCGCGTCATATATCAGGTTCTCGCGGCGCGCCCAGCGCGGCGCGTACGCGTTCAGCTATATTCGTAGTTACCGCTCTTCATACCAACAGCCTCGGAGCCGCCCCTATTCGCCGTCCTATGCAAACGCCGCCCGTTAAAGACGGACCGCGTATCAACGATGAAATCCGCGTCCCCCGCGTCCTGCTGATCGACCAACACGGCGAAAAGCAAGGCGAGATGCCGACCGCGTCCGCTCTGGAAGCGGCAGAGGAAGCCGGCCTGGACCTGGTTGAAATCGTTCCGAACGCCAATCCTCCCGTCTGCAAGATCCTGGATTACGGCAAGTTCAAGTTCCAGGAGCAGAAGAAGAAGAACGAGGCGCGCAAGCGGCAGAAGGTGGTCGAGCTCAAGGAGATCAAGCTCCGGCCGAACATCGACAGTCACGACTACGACGTGAAGGCTAAGGCGATGCACCGCTTCTTCGAGGAAGGCGACAAGGTCAAGGTGACCCTCCGCTTCCGCGGTCGCGAAATGGCCCACCCCGAGCTCGGCATGAAGCTGCTGCAGAAGGTCAAGGCCGACTTCGACGAGGTCGCCAAGGTCGAGTACGAGCCGCGCATGGAAGGCCGTCAGATGATCATGATCCTGGCCCCGCGCTAGGGTTAGATCACAGGTAGACACCGAAACGCCTTGGCCCCGCGGCCAGGGCGTTTTTCATTTCAGCCTGAGCGCGCTCTCGACATTTTATCATCCCTGGGTAGCATTCCTGCGGTCATGCGGAGTGCGTCGGTGCTTGTTCGGTTTCTCGCGCTCTGCGCGGCCAGTCTCTTGTTGGTTTCGCCCGCATCGGCCGCGCCGCCGCCGGATCTTGGCGTCTATGGGCGCCTGCCCAACATCGAGCAGGTGGAGATCTCCCCCGACGGCTCGAAGCTGGCGGTCATTGTCACCAACGGAGACCAGCGCCTGCTGGCTGTGAGAGAGGTGGGCGGCGGGCTGCTTGCGGGCATAAACGCTGGTTCGACCAAGCAGCCAGGCCAACGCCATGAACGTGATCGTCGGGCCGCCGATGGTCAGGTCCCTGAACGGCGATCCCGGCGTGCTGCTGGAGGGGATTCGCTTCATCAATCAGCGGGGCGCCAGCGCGCTGTTCCAGGTGAATCTGCGCACCGGGGCGACCCGGGCGCTGGAGCGCGGCGCGCACGAGGACGCCAACGACTGGCTGGTCGACGCAAAAGGCGAACCCGTCGCGCAGTCCCTGTATGACGGCCAGCGCGGCAAGTGGACGTTGAGAATCCCGATCAACGGGACCTGGAAGACCATCGACGAAGCCAGCTCGCCGATGGGCTCTTACCGAATCAACGGCTTTGGTCGCGATGGGCGGTCCGTCCTGGTGCGTCGGGCGGATGAAAGAGGGCGCAGCGTTCTGCGGGAGTATGTTGGCGCGGACAAGCGCGAGGATCTGCCCGAGAGTTCAGACCTGGACGGGCTGCTGCACGATCCTGCCACCCTGGCCCTGTTGGGCGGCTATCGGCTGAATGGCGACGAACTCGTCTACACCTTCTTCGACCCGAAGGCGCAGAAGACCTGGGCGGCGGTGACCAAGGCCTTCGCCGGCGACCGAGTGCAACTGGCCTCGTGGTCCAACGACCGCAAGCGCGTCGTCGTCAAGGTCGACTCCGCAGAGCTGGGGCCGGCCTATGCGCTGGTCGATCTAAACACCGGTAAAGCCGACTGGCTGGGGTCGGTCTACAGCGATCTCGACAGCGCTCATGTCTCCCCCGTCCGCGCCATCCGATACAAGGCCGCCGACGGTCTTGAGATCAGCGGCTACCTGACCCTGCCCAAAGAACGGAATCCGAAAAACCTCCCCCTGATCGTCCTGCCGCACGGCGGCCCCGAGGGCCGCGATACGCCGGGGTTCGACTGGTGGAGCCAGGCGCTGGCCTCACGGGGCTACGCCGTCCTGCAACCCAACTTCCGGGGCTCCGAAGGGTTCGGCTGGGACTTCGTCAAGGCGGGCTTTGGCGAGTGGGGCAAGAAGATGCAGACCGACCTCTCGGACGGCGTCCGCGATCTCGTCAAACAAGGAATCGTCGATCCCAAGCGAGTCTGCATCGTCGGCGCGTCGTACGGCGGTTACGCCGCGCTAGCTGGCGCGACCTTGGATCGAGGGGTGTACCGCTGCGCGGTGTCTGTCGCCGGCCCTTCGGACCTGCGCCGCATGCTACAGTCCGTGCGCAACGCCAACAACGGCATGACCTCGGCCGCCCAGCGCTACTGGCTGCGCTTCATGGGCGCCGACGGCCTGACAGACCCCGACCTTCAGGCCATTTCTCCGGCCAGGTTGGCCGATCAGGTCGATATCCCCATCATGCTGATCCATGGCAAGGACGACACCGTCGTGCGCTACGACCAGAGCGTCGTGATGGCCGACGCCCTGCGCAAGGCTGGAAAGCCGGTCGAGCTCATCACGCTGGACGGCGAGGACCACTGGCTTTCGCGCGGCGCGACGCGGCTGAAGATGCTGACCGAGACGGTGAGCTTCGTCGAGAAGCACAATCCTCCGGACTAAGGTCGCAACTTGGGGTCATGAGCGCCATTCGCGCATTTCGCCCATTGACAGCAGCAAGGAGAAAAACATCTTCTGGTAGAGTTTAGTCAAGCGAGCCTGATGAGATGCTTCGACCAGCCCTGGTTGCCGGGATAATCGCTTTGTTGAGTCTGTCGGCGGTCAGCGCTCAGGAGAAGCCGCCGCTCTCGCTCTATGGCCTTCTCCCTAAGGTCGAGGATGTTCAGATCTCGCCCGACGGCTCTAAGTTGGCCGTCCTCACGACAGACGGGGAAAAGCGCTTCCTGACCATCCGCAAGACCGAGGGCGGCGGACTAGCCGGGATCGCCGTCGCCGACAACAAGCTGCGCAGCATGGCCTGGGCGGGAGAGGATCATGTGATCCTCGTCTCGTCGGTGGCGACCCGGGGCCTAAATCTCGACGGACCAAAGCGCGAGTACTTCACCGTCGTCGACTTCAAGATCTCGACCGGTGTCCAGAAGCCGCTGATGGAGTCTGCGCCGGAAGCCCTGACCGTGATCCTGGGCCAGCCGCAAATCCGCACGGTCAAGGGCGATCCGCACGTCTTCCTTGAAGGCGCCCGCTTCCTGCGCGGCGCCGCCGCCAGCACGCTCTTCCGGTTCAACCTCCGCACCGGCACGGTCAGGTTGCTGGAGCACGGCGCTCGCTACAGTTCCGACAGCTGGTTGGTCGACGCGACGGGGGAGCCCTTCGCCCAATCGACCTATGACGACAAGACCGGTCGCTGGAGCCTGCTGATGCGCGTCGGGTCCAACTGGCGAACCGTAGACACCGCGATCGCGCCGATGGGCTCTTTTGGCGTCGAGGGCCTTGGCCGCGATGGAACGTCTGCGGTGGTCTGGCGCCGCGGCGATGCGGTCGCCCTGAAAGAGTATCGCAGCAACGGCAAGTCAGAGGCTTTGGCCGAGGATAGCGACCTGCGGGGCCTGCTTCACGACCCGGCGACGCACAGGCTGATCGGCAGTTTTGGGTTACGCGGAGACGACATCGTCTATTCGTTCGAGAAAGCCCGGGATCAAGCTGCCTGGCGCGCGGCGTTGAAGGTCTTTCCGCAGGCTCGCGTTACGCTGCAGTCCTGGACGAAGGATCGCAAGCGTCTGGTCGTGAAGGTGGATTCGGCCCAGACGGGCCCGTCGTTCGCCGTGGTTGATTTCAACACCAACCAGAGCTGGACGCTGGGGCCGATCTACAAGGACCTGACCCCGGCGGCGATCTCGCCCGTCCGCGCGATCAGCTACAAGGCGGCCGACGGCTTAGCGATCAGCGCCTACCTCACCCTGCCCAGAAGCCGCGCGCCCCAGGCGTTGCCCCTGATCGTCTTGCCCCACGCGGGGCCCGAAGGGCGGGACACCCCGGGCTACGACTGGTGGAGCCAGGCGTTGGCGTCTCGCGGCTACGCCGTGCTGCGGGCGAACTTCCGGGGCTCGGATGGTCTCGGGGCTGATTTTCACGCGGCGGGGTTTGGCCAGTGGGGCGGCAAGATGCTGACGGATCTCTCCGACGGCGTCCGCTACCTCGCCGACCAGGGCCTGATCGATCGAAACAGGGTCTGCATCATGGGGGCGAGCTTTGGCGGCTATGCGGCCATGGCCGGCGCCACCCTGGATAAGGGCGTGTATCGCTGCGCGGTATCCGTCGGCGGGCCGACCGATCTCAACCTTGTCGCACGATCGGTGTTCAACCCCGGGGCGGTCTGTGTCTCCCAGGGGCCGGGCTCCAGCGACAAAGGCGCCATGGGCGATTGCCAATTGCGGGGCGCGGGTCCGGTGAACACCCAGAGGCTGCTTATCGCCAACGCCGACGGGCGCGACCTGCGGACGTCGACCACGCCGCGCTACTGGCTGCGTTTCCTGGGCGTGGATAACTCGCGCGCCCCGAACTTAGACGCGATCTCGCCCGCCAAGCTGGCGGACCGTGTCGCCATTCCCGTAATGCTGATCCACGGAACCGATGACACGATCGTTCCTTACGAGCACAGCCAGATCATGGCGGACGCTCTGAAGAAGGCCGGGAAGTCCGTGGATCTGATCCCCTTGGACGGCGAGGATCACTGGCTGTCGCGCGGCAATACCCGGCTGAAGATGCTGACCGAGGCCGTCGCCTTTGTCGAAAAGCACAACCCGCCGGACTGAAACGCGTCGAACTTGGTCGCCAAGCCGGCGGATCGGGCGTAAATCCCGCCGCCTGATGTCCGAGCCCGCCCACAGCAACCGCGCCCTGGCTGTCCTGCTCCTGGTTGTCTTCATCAACCTGGTGGGCTTTGGCGTGATCATTCCGCTGCTGCCGTTCTATGCGCGGTCGATGGACGCAGCGCCCTGGCAAGTGACGACGATGTTCGCCGCCTACAGCCTGGGGCAATTCTTCGGCGAGCCGTTCTGGGGGCGTCTGTCCGACCGGATCGGTCGGCGTCCGGTGCTGATCGTCACCATCATCGCCAACACCCTGGCCTATCTGGCCCTGGCCTTCGCGCCCAACATCTGGGTGGCGATGCTCATCCGCCTGGTCGGCGGCTTTGGCAGCGGCAACATCTCGACCATCCAGGGCTACATGGCCGACGTCACCCCGCCGGAAAAGCGCGCGGGGCGGATGGGCCTGCTGGGCGCGGCTTTCGGCGCGGGCTTTGTCATCGGTCCTGGCCTCGTGATGGTCATGCGCCCCGGTTCAGGGCCTTTGGGCTACCAGTTGCCGCTGTTCCTGGCGGCCGGCATGGCCGCGACGGCCGCGCTGGGCGTCATCCTGTTCGTCAAGGAAAGCCGCGCCCCCTCCGCCCCCGGCGCGCCGCAAGCCCACAGGCTGGAGGCCTTGAGCCAGGCCGCCAGCCATCCCATCCTGTCGCGCGTACTGCTGGTCACCTTGATTTCCACCGCCGCCTTCGCCGGCATGGAGGCGGTGTTCGGCCTTTACGCCGACACTCGCTTCGGCTGGACCGCCAGCCAGGTCGCAGCCTGCTTCGCCCTGATCGGGGTCATCGCCTCGATCGGCCAGGGGGTGCTGACCGGCCGCCTGGCCCGGCGCTTTGGCGAGGCTCGGGTGCTCACCGCCGGCCTGTCGATCATCGCCACGTCGCTGCTGATCACACCGTTCATTTCCAGGCCGGCCCTGGCCGTGGTGGCGGTGGCGTGTACGGCGTTCGGACAGTCGCTGGTGTTTCCATGCGTCGGCGCCCTGATCTCGCGCGCCACCCCGCCCGATCGTCAGGGCCAGATGCTGGGCCTGAACATGGCGGCAGGGTCCCTGGCCCGGATCGGCGGCCCGTTGCTGGCCGGGCCGCTGTTTGGCCTCGCTATCGGCGGGCCCTATTGGTTCGGCGCAGCCCTGATGGTCCCGGCCATCGGTTTCGCGCCTATCCTAGAGGACGGGGCGAAAGCTCCGACGCGAAATGCCGAAGTTGAAGACCAAGTCGGGCGCCAAGAAGCGCTTCAAACTGACCGCCACGGGCAAGCTGAAGGCCGGCGTCGCCGGCAAGCGCCACCGCCTGATCGGCCACAATGGCAAGTACATCCGCCAAAACCGCGGAACCAAGGTGATGAGCGAGGCCGACGCCAAGATCATCCGCACGTACCTGCCCTACGGCCTGTAAGAGGAGCGCTGACACATGGCTCGCGTTAAACGTGGCGTGGTTGCTCACGCCAAGCACAAGAAGGTTCTCGAGCAAGCCAAGGGCTTCTACGGGCGCCGCAAGAACACCATCCGTACGGCGAAGGCCGCGGTCGACAAGGCCGGCCAGTACGCCTACCGCGACCGCAAGGTGCGCAAGCGCGCCTTCCGTTCGCTGTGGATCCAGCGCATCAACGCTGGCGCCCGTTTGGAAGGCTTCACCTACTCGCAGTTTATCCACGGCCTGGACGTGGCGGGTATCGTCATGGACCGTAAGGTCCTGGCCGATATCGCGGGTAACGACCCGGCTGCGTTCAAGGCTATCGCTGACAAGGTCCGCGCCGCCCTGGCCTAAGGTCTTTTTGGGTCTTTGATCCAACCGATCTTGCAAAGCCCCCAGGCGTGAGCCTGGGGGCTTTTTGCTGTCCCAAATGCTGTCATCCCGGCCAAGCGCGCAGCGCGCCGAGCCGGGACCGCGGCAAGCACTGGCGCTTCTAGTGGTCCCGGCTCTCCGCTCCGCTGCGGCCGGGATGACAATGGAAGTTCCAACAGTCACCAAAACCGCCTAGACGGATGCCCGTCATGACCGATCTCAACACCCTCGAAGCCGACGTGCTGGCCCAGGTGGCCGCCGCCTCGGATCTCCAAGCGCTCGACGCCGTCCGCGTGGCCGCCGTCGGCAAGACCGGCTCGATCTCGGGCCTGCTGAAAACCCTGGGCGCGATGAGCCCCGAGGAGCGCAAGACCCAAGGCGCGGCGATCAACGCCCTGCGCGACAAGGTCGCTGACGCCATCGGGCAAAAGAAGGCCGCCCTGGAGGCCGCCGAGCTGGACGCGCGCCTGGCCAGCGAGACTCTGGACCTGTCCCTGCCCGCGCCCTACCGCCGCAAGGGCAGCGTTCACCCGACCATGCAGACCATGGACGAGATGGTCGCCATCTTCGCCGAGATGGGCTTCGCCGTGGCCGAAGGTCCGGACATCGAGGACGACTTCCACAACTTCACGGCCCTGAACTTCCCCGAGAAGCACCCGGCCCGCGAGATGCACGACACCTTCTTCTTCAACCCGAAGGAGTCGGGTGAGCGGATGCTGCTGCGCACCCACACCAGCCCCGTGCAGGTGCGGACCATGGTGTCGCAAAAGCCGCCAATCCGGATCATCGCGCCGGGCCGCACCTATCGCTGCGACAACGACGCCACCCACACCCCGGTGTTCCACCAGGTCGAGGGTCTGGTGATCGACAAGGGCATCCACATGGGCCACCTGAAGTGGACCCTGGAGACCTTCCTGGCCCGGTTCTTCGAGACCGACGCGGTCACCACCCAGTTCCGGCCGCACCACTTCCCGTTCACCGAGCCGTCGGCTGAGATGGACGTGCAGTGCGACCGCTCGGGCGGCGAGATAAAGATCGGCCAGGGCACCAGCTGGCTCGAGATCCTGGGCTGCGGCATGGTTCACCCGAACGTGCTGCGCGCCTGCGGCATCGATCCGGACGAGTACCAGGGCTTCGCCTTCGGCATGGGCGTCGATCGCCTGGGGATGCTGAAGTACGGCATGCCGGACCTGCGCGACATGTGGTCGTCGGACGTCCGCTGGCTGTCGCACTACGGCTTCTCGGCTTTCGCCGCGCCGAACCCGGCCTCGGGATTGAGCTGAATGAATGCTCCCCCCAGCGGGGGAGCTCCCGGCGAAGCCGGGTGAGGGGGAAGTAAGCGCCGAGCTTGCAGCTACTCCCCTCTCCACCGCTTCGCGGTCCCCCTCCCCCAGAGGGGGAGGATTTTGAGAGACGGACCATGAAATTCACCTTGTCCTGGCTCAAGGACCACCTTGAGACCACCGCCACCGTCCCCGAGATCGTCGCGGCCATGACCATGGCCGGGCTCGAGGTCGAGCACGTCACCGATCCGGCGACCAAGCTGGCGCCGTTCACGGTCTGCAAGATCGTCGAGGCCGCGCGCCACCCCAACGCCGATCGCCTGCAGGTCTGCCAGGTCGACACGGTCGACGGCCGCAAGGAGATCGTCTGCGGCGCGCCGAACGCGCGTGCGGGCTTGACCACCATCTACGCCCCGATCGGCGCCTATGTGCCGGGCCTGGACGTGACCCTGGTCGAGAAGCCGGTGCGGGGCGTCGTCTCGAACGGCATGCTCTGCTCGGCCGCCGAGCTGGAGTACGCCACCGAGAGCGACGGCATCATGGAGCTGCCCGACAGCCTCGCGGTCGGCACACCGGCCATCGACGCGCTGGGCCTGGAAGCCGTCATCGACTTTGAAGTCACCCCCAACCGCCCCGACTGGCTGGGCGTCGCCGGCATCGCCCGCGACCTGGCCGCCGCGGGCGTGGGCACGCTGAAGGACCTGTCGATCGCTGCGATCCCGGGGACTTATCCGAGCCCGATCAGCGTCACGGT
This sequence comes from Caulobacter vibrioides, assembly GCA_002280275.1. GTDB lineage: Bacteria > Pseudomonadota > Alphaproteobacteria > Caulobacterales > Caulobacteraceae > Caulobacter > Caulobacter vibrioides_A. Next base: position 9,416 of record NCDQ01000081.1, read on the forward strand.
CGATGGCGAGGCCTGCCCCGCCTTCGCCGGGCGCTATATCCGCGGCGTCAAGAACGGCCCCTCGCCCAAGTGGCTGCAGGACCGCCTGACCGCCATCGGCCTGCGCCCGATCAACGCGCTCGTGGACGTCACCAACCTGATCTCCTACGACCGCGCCCGCCCGCTGCACGTCTATGACGCGCACAAGCTGTCGGGGACGCAGATCTCGACGCGCCTGGGCCGTCACGGGGTGCATGGCGACGAGCACCTGATCGCCCTGGACGGCAAGACCTACGAGCTGACGCCGGAGATGTGCGTGATCGCCGATGCGGGCGGTGAGCGCCCGATCGGCCTGGGCGGCGTCATGGGCGGCGAGAGCACGGGCTGCTCGGACGACACCGTGGACGTCTTCATCGAAAGCGCCTGGTTCGAGCCGATCCGCATCGCCCAGACCGGCCGCACGACCGGCATCGCCAGCGACGCCCAGTATCGCTTCGCCCGCACCGTCGACACCGGCTCGCTGGTCCCCGGCGTCGAACTGGCCACCAAGCTGATCCTGGAGCTGTGCGGCGGCGAGCCGTCCGAGGTTCTGTATGTCGGCGAGGTTCCGGCCGCGCCCAAGGGCTTCGCCTTCGACCCTGACTATGTCGGCCAGCTGTCGGGCCTGTCGGTGACGCCGGAGCAGACGCACCAGATCCTGGCCGCGCTGGGCTTTGACGTCGTGCTGGGCTCGCCCTGGACCGTGACGCCGCCGACCTTCCGCCGCGATGTGGAAGGCAAGGCCGACCTGGTGGAAGAAGTCGCGCGCATCGCCGGTTATGGCGCCCTGCCCTCGACGCCGCTGCCCGAGGTTCCGCGCGCCGTGGGCGGCATCCTGACCGCCAAGCAGGCCCGCGCTCGCGCCGCCCGTCGCGCCCTGGCGGCCGCCGGCTACGCCGAAGCCGTGACCTTCAGCTTCACCAACCGCAAGACCGCAGAGCTGTTCGGCGGCGGCCAGGACGTGCTGGTGCTGGCCAATCCGATCGCCTCGGAGCTGGACTGCATGCGCCCGTCGCTGTTGCCCAACCTGATCGAAGCGGCCGGCCGCAACGCCCGCCAGGGCTTCCCGGACGCGGCCCTGTTCGAGATCGGTCCGACCTTCCACGGCGACAAGCCGGCCGACCAGCGCACCGTCGTCTCGGCGATCCTGGTCCCGAAGGCTCCGCGCGGCTGGGACAAGGCCGCGCAAGGCGACGTCTTCACCGTGAAGGCCGACCTGCTGGCCCTGCTGGAAGAGCTGGGCGCGCCTGTGGCCTCGCTGCAGACGGCGCAGGGCTCGGCTTCGGCCTGGTGGCACCCGGGCCGCTCGGCGCGCCTGCAGCTGGGCCCCAAGGCGGTGATGGCGGAGTTCGGCGAGATCCACCCGGCGGTGCTCAAGGCTCTGGACGTGGCCGGCCCCGTCTACGGTTTCGAGATCACCCTGGAGGCGGTCCCCGAGCCGAAGAAGAAGTCGATCAAGACCCGCCCGGCCTTCTCGCCCTCGGCCCTGATGCCGCTGACCCGCGACTTTGCGTTCCTGGTCGACAAGCCCAAGGCCGCCGGCGATCTGGTTAAGGCCGTGGCCGGCGCCGACAAGGCGCTGATCACCGCCGCGCGCGTGTTCGACGTCTATGAAGGCCCCGGCGTGCCGGAGGGCTTCAAGTCGGTCGCGATCGAGATCGTGGTCCAGCCGCGCGAAGCCACCCTCACCGACGCCGACATCGAAGCCCTCTCGGCCAAGGTTGTCGCGGCGGCGGAAAAGGCCGGCGGCAAGCTGCGGGGGTGAACTTCAAATCCTCCCCCTAGCGGGGGAGGTGTCCGCGAAGCGGACGGAGGGGGCAGTCCTGAGGCCTTGTTGCTTCCCCCTCCGGCCTTCGGCCGCCTCCCCCATCAGGGGGAGGATTGCCCAGTTTACAGGCGCCCCGCCTCGCCAAGGGCAAAACCGTCCCTTGCCGCGACCGATCGCCTCTTTCGCCGGCAAGACCTTGCGCAAGCCAAAACCCCGCGCTACCTGTAAGGTGCGCTAACGGAAATCATCGCTTCCACATGCAATCGACCTTCGCCTTCGCCGCCTTCATGACCACCGGCCTTACCGCCGTGGCCGTGATGTCGTGCGCCGTGGCGATGTGGAACATGATTAATCAGATTAAAACCGTCCGAGTTCGAACGGGGCAAAATCGGCGCAAGCAGCGGTAGGAAACCCTACCAAACCCAAAGCCGAAGGATCGCAAGATCTCCAAAAAGCCCCGCTCCCACGAGCGGGGTTTTTTGTTGCGCGGTTCCTCGGTCCTGAAAGCCTCCTAAAGCCAAGGATCGACCCCAATGAGTTACCTGCCCTCTCCACCCGCCTTCCACAGCGACCATGACGGCGTCACGGTCCACCAGCTGCTGCTGGCCGCCCAGGACGCGCCCAGCGCGCTGGAAGCCGTCCGTCAGGGGCTGGCCGACAGCGGCGCGGAACTGTGCGGCCTGACGATGAAGCCTGTGGGCCAGATCGTCGAAGCCTCTCTGAAGGTGCGCCACCTGGGCGACCAGGCCGCGCGCCTGCTGGCCCGCGATCTCGCCGCCTGGCCGGGCGTCAATTCGGCTTCGGTCGAGCACCAGTGGTTCCGTCCGTGAACGACCGCGTAGACCCGCTCAAACCGGAAGGCGGCGACCTTGCGTCCCTGCGTCGCCGCCTCTTCCTGGTCACCGCCGAGGACACGCCCGACGCCCTGATGCGCGTGCTGGGCGTGGCTTCGGTGCAGCAGGCCCGCCTGCGCGCCCTGTCCGCCGTTCCCGAGGGCCCCCACATGGCCATTCGGCTCGAGATCGACGACCAGGGCGATGACCGCGCGCAAGTGCTGGCCTCGCGTCTGGCGGCCTGTCCGTCGGTGCGCGGCGTCGGATTTGGCTGGCGGCAGTAACCGATCGACGTCCGCGTGCGTATCTAGAGGACGCAGACCTGCCGGAGACCTCGATGCGCCGCCTGATCGTCCTTTTCGCCGCCACCCTCGCCGTCCTGGGCGCCACCGCGCCTGTTCTCGCCGCGCCCAAGACCGAGACCGCCATTTTCGCCGGCGGCTGCTTCTGGTGCATGGAGCACGACATGCAGGGCGTGCCCGGTGTCCTCAAGGTCGAGAGCGGCTATACCGGCGGCCATCTGAAGAACCCGACCTATCGGGATGTCACCAGCGAGACCAGCGGCCACTACGAGGCCGTGCGCGTCACCTATGACCCGGCCAAGCTCGACTACGGCTTTCTGCTGTACCGCTATTGGAAGTTGGTCGACCCCACCGACGACGGCGGCCAGTTCTGCGACCGGGGACCGTCCTATCGCCCCGCCGTGTTCGTCACGCCCGCCCAGCGCCCGATCGCCGAGAAGTCCCGCACGGAGGCCGCCAAGCGCCTGAAGACAGGGACGATGAAGACGCAGATCCTGCCGGTGCAGACCTTTTACCTCGCCGAGGAATACCACCGCGACTACGCCAAGCGGAACAAGCTGAACTACTTTGCTTACCGCACCGGCTGCGGCCGCGACGCGCGCCTCAAGCAGGTGTGGGGGGGCTAAGTTCGCACTCAACCCAGCCTCGACTCCGCCTCAATCCCGTGTAGCTTACTGCTGTAAATACACGGGAGGACGTCGATGAACCGCCGCATGCTGCTGGCCTCGGCCGCGCTGCTACTGGCCCCGCTCACCGCCCACGCGCAGGGCCGCGACGTCTCGGTCACCATCTACAATTCCAACCTCGCCCTGGTTGAGGATGCTCGCCCGCTGGACCTGAAGGCCGGACGCCAGAAGCTGGAGTTCAAGGACGTCTCGGCCGCGATCCGCCCCGAGACCGTCAGCCTCTCGGCGCTCGGCGTGACCATCGTGGAGCAGAACTTCGACTACGACCTGCTGACCCCCGACAAGCTGATGGAGAAGGCGGTCGGCCAGCAGGTGAAGATCGTCCGCACCAATCCCGGCGACGGCAAGGAGACCACCGAGGTCGCCACCGTCCTGGCCGCCAACCAGGGCGTGGTGCTGAAGATCGGCGACCGCATCGAGGTGCTGCGCGACGACGGCGTTCCCACCCGCGTGATCTTCGACAAGGTGCCCGAGACCCTGCGCGCCCGCCCGACCCTGTCGGTCAGTGTCGAGGCCACCACCGCCGGGGCGCGGCAGGCCAAGCTGAGCTATCTGACCTCGGGTCTATCGTGGAAGGCCGACTATGTCGCCCTGTTCGACGAGGCCAAGAGCACGATGGACCTGCAGGGCTGGATCACCCTGTCGAACAATTCCGGCACGCCGTTCGAGAACGCACGGACCCAGCTGGTGGCGGGCGACGTCAACCAGCTGAACGACGGCGGCGTGTTCCGGCCACGCCGGTCGCCTGGAATGATCAGCGCCGGCGTCGAAAGCGGCGTGGGCGAGCGGGTCGCCGACTACTACGTCTATCCCCTGCCCGAGCGCACCACGATCGCCTCCAACCAGAACAAGCAGGTCGGCTTCCTGTCGGCCCAGGGCGTCGCCGCCAAGAAGGTCTATGAGGTCCGCGAAGGCTGGTTCACCAGCCAGGCCGAACCCACCAAGGCCGTGGTCGCCATCCAGTTCAGCAACGCCAGGCTGGCGGGTCTGGGCAGCCAGCTGCCGATGGGGACGATGCGGGTCTATATGCGCGACGCCGCCGGCGATCCGAAGTTCGTGGGCGAAAACGCGATCGGCCACACCCCCGCCGGATCGGAGCTCTCCATCAAGACCGGCGAGGCCTTCGACGTCTCCAGCCAGGCGACCTTGGTGGCGGAGTCCCGCGTCTCCAAGCGCCTGACCCGCTACGAGATGAAGTACCTGCTGCGCAACGCCAAGGACCAGCCGGTGACGGTGGAGCTGCGCCAAGGCGGCCTTGGGCGTGACAGCACGGTCAAGGCCGAAAGCCTGAAGGGCCGCCGCATCGACGCCGGGACCTTGGGCTGGAGCGTCCCCGTGCCCGCCAATGGTGAAACCGTGCTGACCTTCACGGTCGAGACGGGGTGGTGATGAACAGATCCTCCCCCCAAGGGGGAGGTGTCGCCGCAGGCGACGGAGGGGGAAGACCTCTCCGCCCCGGCCACTTCCCCCTCCGTCCGCTCTGCGGACACCTCCCCCTTGGGGGGAGGATTTTGGCCCTCGCCCCCCCCCCCGCCC
>NCDQ01000534.1 GCA_002280275.1 Caulobacter vibrioides
GAGCCAATGCGTTTCCGCCGCGCCATGCCAGCGTCCCCGCACCGCGGCGAATTCCAGCCCATAATGCGTCTCGCTGCGCGCGCCAAAGGCCCCGCTGTCCAGAAAACGGGTGTCCGTGGCATGAGAAAAGGGCCGCTGGCGATAGCGAACGCCCGCAGCCGCCGTGCTGTTGAGGTCGCGCCAATGCCCGGACAGGCCGAAATGCAACCGGGTCTTGCCGAGCCGGGGCGAGAAAACCACCCGGCCATCGACGCCATAGCTGTTATTTTCATCCCCATTACTGGCGGAGTGGGCATTGACATCATCGCCAAAAAAGCCGCCCTGCACCAGAAACGGGCCTTTCTGCCATTCCACCGCGAGGCCAAGGCGCCGTTCGAAGTTGAACGCATCGGTAAAGGCCGCGCGTTCCATGACCGAACCCGTGGTATCGCCGATCAGTTCGTCCAGCGACTGAAACTGGTTCTGGTTGCCCAGCCGCGCAACGAAATTCCCCGACTGCCATGACAGGAAGGCATCGACCAGTTCGACCCTGTTATCGGACAGTTCCGCTTCCAGCTTATAGCCGAAATTGCCGGGCAAGGTGCCCTCCCCGCCCAGACGGATCCGGCGAACCTCGGTGGCGATGCCCAGCCCGTTATCATCGACGCTGTCCGGCACCTTGACGGCCACCGTATCGAACTGCATCCGTCCCTTGGGTTTGAAACTCCAGTCACCCTGTTTATGCTGCGGCGCGCCTTTCCATGCGACGCTGACGGGCGGCGACAGGGTTGCCGGAACGGCGGCGGCAGGCGGCGCCGAGCCATTGGCAGCCTGTTGCGCAGGCGGCGCGGCGGCGGGCGCAGCCGGCGCGGTGGCGTTTTCCACGGATTTTTCCGCATCCGCCTGATCGGCGCGTTGCTGAAGCATTTGCACCTGCGCGCGCAGGGTGGCGATCTCCGCGCGCAGGGCGGCGACATCCTCGGCGCTCAAACCCTGCTGGGCATGAGCGGCGGTGGACAGGCCAGCGCACCCGACAAGCAATGCCGAACGATATAGGGATCGAAACAAATGGGTCATACAGCTTTCACCTCTGATCGTGTGACGCCATTATTTCCAATTGATGACAATAATGTTACAGAAGTATTTCACTTTTATGTACATCGTCGGCGCACGACACATCAGCGCATCTCTGTCCTTTTTCACCTTGCGAGATGACAATGATATGCCCCTTTGCCGTGCCGGGAAACCGAACGCATGGCAGAACAATGCTCTGCCATGGGAAACCGAACGAAATAGCAGTTCGAGAAACAGGCGATCCGCGCCCTGAATTCACCGATCCATGGCTTCGGGTCGTCAGATGTGCCATCTGACCTGAAGGCGCCTATTTCTCGATCAGCCGCATCAGCTTGCGTTCCACCGGGGCCAATATCCCGGCGAGTTCCTGCCCGCGTTTCAGGATGATGCCCGCCTCGCCCACCAATGCCCACATGCCCTGTCGATGGCGCAGGGCCGGACGTTTTTCGATCCGATATTCCGGACGTTCGGCGGCGCGGCGGAAAGCGGAGAAAACCGCCATATCCTTTCCGAAATGCAGCGCATAATCACGCCAATGGCCCGCCGATACCATGCGGCCATACAGGTCCATGATGCGGGAAAGCTCTGCCCGGTCAAATCCCGTCTGGCCGGGGGAAAGGGGTTTGGGAAAAGCGGTTACATCCCCCATCAGGCGCAACCGCGCTCCTGATCATCCGGGCCTTT
>NCDQ01000535.1 GCA_002280275.1 Caulobacter vibrioides
TGGCCGAAATGACCTGGCCGGATTACGTGGCCATGGTCGAGGACACGGCGGTCCGAACCCATCTGATCGAGTATCGTCGCAAGTCGCTGGACCGGGGCCCCGGCGATCTCGTCGCCTGCGTGCTGGTGGACGTGTTGGCTGACGGCCTGTCGCTGGTCTATAGCTTCTATCAGCCGGACCAGCCGCGTCGCAGCCTGGGCTCATTCATCATTCTGGATCACATCGTGCAGGCGCAGCAGAACGCCCTGCCCTATGTCTATCTCGGCTACTGGGTGCCCGGCAGCGAGAAGATGGCCTACAAGGCGCGCTTCTCGCCGCTGGAGATCCTCAAGCCCGGCGGCTGGTCGCTGATGTCGGCCCGCGAGCGCGGCGCGCGCGCCCCGCGTGGGCCAGGCGCCCTGAAGGACGCCTGCGACCTCCCGCTAAGCGACGCCCAGCCGGCGGATATAGAAGACCTGGACTAGACGCTCCCCGTTCGGGATGAACGAGGAGCGCCCGTTCCGCTATCGCGCGAAGCTGACGCCGCCGTCGACGGTCACCGCGCCGCCCATCACATAGTCACCCGCCCGCGAGGCCAGGTAGATGGCCGCGCCGGCCATGTCCTCGGCTTCGCCGATGCGGCCGGCCGGGATCATCTTGGCCACCGCGTCGGCGTGGTCGCGCGCCACCTTGTTCATGTCCGAGGCGAAGGCGCCCGGTGCGATACAGCTGACGGCGATGTTCTCCGGCGCCAGACGCAGGGCCATCCGCTTGGTCATGTGCAGCAGACCCGCCTTGGACGCGCCATAGGGATAGGTCTCGTCCTTGGTCACCGACTGGCCGTCGATCGAAGCGACGTTGATCACCTTGGCCACCCGGTCCTTGGCCGCTGCGCGCAGTTCGCCGATCAGCGCCTGGGTCAGGAAGAACGGCGTCTTCATATTCAGATCGACCGTCTTGTCCCAGCCGCTCTCCGGGAACTCGTCGAAAGCCGCGCCCCAGGCGGCGCCGGCGTTGTTGACCAGGATGTCGAGCTTGGGCTCGCGCTCCTTGATCCGAGCCGCTAGACCCTGAATGCCTTCCATGGTCGAAACATCCCCGGGCAGCGAGACGCACTCGCCGTATTGGCTCAGCTCCTCAGCGGCGGCGTCGCAGGCTGCGGCCTTACGGGCGGTGATGTAGACGCGCTTGGCGCCATGGGTCAGGAAGCCCTTGACGATCATCGCGCCGATGCCGCGCGAGCCGCCGGTGACCAGGGCGACGCGGCCCTCGAGCGAAAACAGATTTTGCATAGTCGTACCCTCTAGAAGCCGCCGACGGCGGCCAGGGCGCCGAGGCGCCCGGTGATCTGGTGGAACTGGGCGACGGTCTCGTCGATGATGTCCTGGACCGGCTTGACCTCATTGATCAGGCCGACGGTCTGGCCAGCCAGGGCCGGCGCGGCCTCCATGTCGCCGCCGAAATAAACGCCGAGGATGTTCTTCAAAACATCGGGCGGCATGACGCCCGCGTCGTGGATTTCCTTGGTCAGGTCAGACTTGATCGCCCGGATGCAGGGGCTGGCCTTCTTGTTCAGAACCCAGGTGCCGGTCTCCTTGGCCCCTGTGATCGCGGCCTTGTAGTTAGCGTGCACGGGGCTCTCGGCCGAGCTGACGAAGCGGGTGCCCATCTGCACGGCCTCGGCGCCGAGGGCGAAGGCGGCGGCCATGCCGCGGCCGTCGCAAATGCCGCCGGCGGCGACCAGCGGCACGTCC
>NCDQ01000536.1 GCA_002280275.1 Caulobacter vibrioides
GGCTTCAGGGCCAGGTGCTGATGACCGTAGTGGATGGCCGGGTTGTGCATCGGGCGGAGGGGTGACTCCCAAATCCTCCCCCTAGCGGGGGAGGTGTCGGCGCAGCCGACGGAGGGGGAAGTCCTGCTGACCCTGCCCCTTCCCCCTCCGGCGCTTCGCGCCGCCTCCCCCGCTGGGGGGAGGATTTGGATGGCGTCCGACTCTGCACTAAACCTATCTCACAACTTTCGCTTGCGTTGCGGTTGAATTCGCGCGCAACTCGCCTTAAGGTCGAACCGTGCAAGATCTCGCCGCCATCGCCTATCTCACCCTCGGGATCGCCATTGTCGGCGGCTACCTGCTGGGCTCGATCCCGTTCGGGCTGATCGCCACGCGGCTGGGCGGCGCGGGCGACATCCGCCAGATCGGCTCGGGCAATATCGGCGCGACCAATGTGCTGCGCTCGGGGCGCAAGGACCTAGCGGCCATCACCCTGCTGGGCGACGCCGGCAAGGGCGTGGTGGCGGTGCTGCTGGCCCGGTACCTGACCAACGGCAATCCGGCGGTGATCGCCTTGGCCGGCGGCTCGGCGTTCCTGGGCCACCTGTTCCCCGTCTGGCTGAAGTTCAAGGGCGGCAAGGGCGTGGCCACCTTCTATGGCGTGCTGCTGAGCGCGGCCTGGCCGGTGGGGATCGCCGCCGGGGCGACCTGGCTGGCGATGGCCGCCCTGTTCCGCATCAGCTCGCTGGCGGCTCTTACCGCCGCCGTATTGGCCGCGCCCTTCGCCCTGGCCTTCGACCAGCCCTATCCGATGCTGGGCCTGTGCCTGTTCATGGCCGTGCTGATCTTCATCCGTCACCGCGAGAACATCACCCGTCTGCTCAAGGGCGAAGAGCCCAAGATCGGCAAGAAGAAGCCGGCGGAGGAAGCTACGCCCGCGCCCGACGCGCCGTGACGCCCGGCCGGCTCTCGGACATCCAGCGCTTCGCCTGGCTGCGCCTGGCGCGCACCGAGACGGTCGGCCCCGTCGCCTTCGACCACCTGATCACCCGCTACGGCACGCCCGAGCGGGCCCTGTCGGCCCTGCCCGATCTGTCGCGCAAGGGCGGCCGCGCCGTACCGCTGTCCCTGCCGCCGCGCGAGGCGATCGAACAGGAGCTCGCGGCGGGCGAAAAACTGGGCGCGCGCCTGATCTGCGGCTGCGAGCCGGACTTCCCGCCCAGACTGGCGGCCCTGGATCCGCCGCCGCCAGTGCTGTGGGCGTTGGGGCGAGCCGAACTCTTGTCCCAACCCAGTCTCGCCATCGTCGGGGCCCGCATCGCCTCGGCCGCCGGCCAGCGCTTCGCGCGCCAACTCGCGACCGATCTCGGAACCGCCGGCCATGTCATCGTCTCGGGCATGGCGCGCGGCATCGACGGCGCCGCCCACGAAGGCTCGTTGGCGACCGGCGCGGTGGCGGTGCTGGGCGGCGGGGTCGGCGACATCTATCCGCCCGAGCACGACAGGCTGCACGCCCGCCTCGCCGCCGAGGGCTGCGTGGTCTCGGAAAGCGCGCCCGACCGCCGCGCCCAGGCCAAGAACTTCCCGCGCCGCAACCGGATCATCTCGGGCCTGTCGCTGGGCGTGATCGTGGTCGAGGCCGAGCTGAAGTCGGGCTCGTTGATCACCGCGCGCCTGGCCGCCGAACAGGGCCGCGACGTGTTCGCCGTGCCGGGCTCGCCCCTGGACCCGCGCTCGAAGGGCACGAACGACCTGGACATCGACCACGACGCCCTGCGCGAACGCATCGCCGCCCTGCTCTCGCCCACCCCCGTCTCGCGCGACGACCTTGTGCGCGCGGCCGCCGCCCCGGCCTCGGCGGTGATGGCGGCGCTGGTGGAGTTGAGCCTGGCGGGCCGCGCCGAGCTTCTGGACGGCGGATTGGTCGCGGGAGCCTAAGCTTCCGCTCCGGGCCCCGGCTGATAGGCTGGCGTCAGACACGCGGGAGAGATTCGTGGACGCCGAAACCCTGCAACGGACCTTCGACGAGGCGGTTCAAGCCCATGGCGAGGGACGGCTGGATGAGGCCGAAGCCGGCTTCCGCGCCGTGCTGGCGGTCCTGCCGCATGAAGGCGAGGCGCTCTTTGGCCTGGGGCTGACCCTGATGGGGCTGCGACGCTTCACAGAGGCCGTCGCGCCCCTGCAAGCCGCCGCCGCTCAGCCGGGCGCCGAGCCGGTCCGCTTTCTCTGCCTGGCGCAAGGCCACTACCTCACCGGCGCGTTCGCGCAGGCGGCCGAGACGTTCGCGGCGATGGAAAGCCGGGAGGGCTTCCATGACGGCGCACGCCTGACCTGGGCCCGCTCGGCCGCCTACGCCGCGCTGGACGACAGCGACGCCGATACCGCCCTGGCGCTCTATGCTCGGATCGCCGGGCCGGTGGCCGAGGATCTCGACACCGTGGCGCGCGAAGGCTTTTCGACCCTCGTGGCCTTCCAGCGCCTGGACACCGCGCGCAAGCTGGGCCGATGGCTGGAGGCCCGCTCGCCAGGGGATGCGATCCAGGCCCACGAGCTGCGGGTTCTGACAGACCCCGAGATCGACCGCGCGCCGCCCGCCTATGTCGAAGCGCTGTTCGACGCCTTCGCCGAGCGCTTCGACCACCAGCTGGTGGAGAACCTCGAGTACCAGGCCCCGGCGATCCTGGCCGAGATGGTCGGCGCCACCGAGCGTCGGTTCGACCACATGCTGGACCTCGGCTGCGGCACGGGCCTGGCGGGTCCGCCCTTCCGAGCCGCCGTCGCCCGCCTGACCGGTGTCGACCTTTCCACCGCCATGCTGGCCAAGGCGGCCGAACGCGGCGGCTACGACGCCCTGGTCCACGCCGAGGCCGTCGCCTTCCTGCGCGAGACCACCGAACGCTTCGACCTGATCGTCGCCGCCGACGTGTTCAGCTATCTCGGCGACCTGGGGGACATCCTGGCGGCCTCGGCAAAGGCGCTCAGCGACGAGGGTCTGCTGGCGTTCAGCGTCGAGCAGGGCGAGACGGGGTGGCGACTGCTGCCCTCGGCGCGCTACGCCCACGG
>NCDQ01000537.1 GCA_002280275.1 Caulobacter vibrioides
ATAACAGATATACGTTTTCTGCCACATATATGTGTTATGCTTTGTTGCTGCGCAGCTGGAGGCGAAGCTCGTGATTCCCGCCAAGACCTTTGCGATGGTTCAGACGGCGCCGCGCACGCTTGAAATGCGTGACTTGCCCATCCCCGATATCGAAGCCGACAGCGCGATTCTGAGGATCGAGGCCTGCGGGATCTGTGGCAGCGACTACGAGCAATTCGAGGGGGTTCTGAAGACGCCGATGCCGGTGATCCCCGGGCACGAGCCCGTAGGGATCATCGAGGCGATCGGCGACAAGGCGGCGCGCCGCTGGGGCGTCGATGTCGGCGATCGGGTCGCCGTCGAGACCATGCTGTCTTGTCATAGCTGTGACACCTGCCTGGGCGGCCGCTACCACCTGTGCGCCGACCGGCAGATCTATTCCTACATTCCGCTATCGAACATGCCGGGGCTCTGGGGCGCCTATGCCCAGTACATGTACCTCGCCCCCAACACGATCGTTCACAAGATGGACAAGACCTTGCCGCCCGAGCTCGCGGTGATGTTCAACCCGCTGGGGGCCGGGTTCCGCTGGGCGGTGGAGATTCCTCAGACCCAGGTCGGCGACACTATCGTCATCCTGGGACCGGGCCAGCGCGGTCTGGCCAGCGTCATCGCCGCGCGGCAGGCGGGTGCTGGGAAGATCATCGTGACGGGCATGGCCGCCGACGCCCGCAAGCTCGACCTCGCCCGGACCTTCGGGGCGCACCATACGATCGATGTCCAGAACGAGAACGCCATCGAACGCATCAAAGAACTCACCGGCGGGCGTGGCGCCGATGTCGTCGTGGAGGTGACCTCCTACGCCACCGACCCAGTGCGCGAAGCCCTCAGCTATGTGCGTCCCGGCGGTACGATCGTCCTGGCGGGGGTGAAGGGCTTCAAGCCAATACCGGACTTTGTCTCAGACCTGATCGTCTTCAAGGAGATCACCATCAAGGGGGCGATCGGCGTGACCTCGTCGGGATACCGAAAGGCCATCGACCTGATCGAGGCACGGTCGCTGCCACTTGAGCTGATGCACACTCACGACTTCGAGTTGAAGGACGCCGAACTGGCCATCCGGACGCTGGCGCGTCAGGTGACCGGAGATGAGTCCATCCACTCGTGCCTGATCCCGCCCACCTAGAACGACAGTCTTCAGGTCGTAACGCTTCGCCGATGTTCGAAAGACAGGAAAGAGCCGTGAGTTTCAGCGACAAGGCCGCCATCGTTGGCATCGGCGAGACCGAATACGTCAAAGGCTCGGAACGCACCGCCGTGGACCTGATGCTGGAGGCGGCCCGCAAGGCCATCGCCGACGCGGGGCTCAAGCCCTCGCAGATTGACGGGATGGTGCCGCCTCCGATCTACACATCGTCCGAGGAGCTTGCCGCCAACCTTGGTGTCGATGTGCTGCGGTACGCCTCCACCGTGCATATGGGTGGAGCTAGCCCCACCACAGCGCTGCAGAACGCCGCAACGGCCGTTGCTGCCGGCGTCGCCGACAACGTCCTCGTGGTGCTGGGGTGGAATGGCTACTCCGCGCTTCGTCCAAAGCCGGGCCGGCCGCCGCAGCGGGCCATGAACATGAACACGCTGACCCGCACCATCCAGGGTTTCTACATGCCCTACGGCGTGATGATGCCGGCACAAATGTATTCCTGGATCGCGATGCGCCACAAGCACCTCTACGGGGTGCCCGACGAGGCGAT
>NCDQ01000538.1 GCA_002280275.1 Caulobacter vibrioides
GGTGATCGCCACGCGGGGTCCCCGCTATGGCCAGCGCATCACCTTGGGCTCGGTGCCCAACTATGTGCCGATGGCGTTCCTGGCGGCCGAAGATCGGCGCTTCTACCAGCATGGCGCCATCGACTTGCAGGGCATCGCCCGGGCGGCCTGGATCAACTACCGGGCAGGCAAGACCCGCCAAGGCGCCTCGACCCTGACCCAGCAGCTGGCCAAGGGCCTGTTTCTGACGCCCGACCGGGTGGTGAAGCGCAAACTCCAGGAGATGCTGCTGGCCTACAAGCTGGAGCAGATCCTCACCAAGGACGAGATCCTCGAGCTCTATCTGAACCGCATCTATTTCGGCGCAGGCACCTTTGGGGTCGATGGCGCCTCCCAGACCTATTTCGGCAAGCCCGCCAGCCAGCTCACCCTGTCGGAAGCCGCTCTGCTGGCCAGCCTGCCCAAGGCCCCGTCGCGTCTGGCCCTGACCCGCGACATGGAGCGCGCCCTGGCCCGTTCGCGCCTGATCCTGGCGAACATGCGCAAGGAAGGCTGGATCACGCCCGAGCAGGAAAGCCGCGCCCTCGACGATACGCCCCGCCTGTCGCCAATGGCGCTGCAGGACGAGGGCGACTATGGCTGGGTGCTCGACTACGCCACGGCCGAGGCGGTCAAGATAGCCGGCCAGAACGCGCCGGACCTCGTGGTGCGCCTGACGATCGACCCCTTGCTCCAGAGCGAGGGCGCCGAGGTCGTGCGCCAGACCATGGCCACCGAAACCACCCGCTCAGGCGCCAGCCAGGCGGCCCTCTTGTCGCTGTCGGCCGATGGGGCCATCCGCGCCATGGTCGGCGGGACCGACTATTCGGAAAGCCCGTTCAACCGCGCCGTCCAGGCCAAGCGCCAGCCCGGCTCGACCTTCAAGCCGTTCGTCTACGCCGCCGCCGTCGAGAAGGGCGTGCTGCCGACCGACATGCGGGTCGACGAGCCCGTCAAGTTCGGTACGTGGGCGCCAGAGAACTACAGCGGCGGCTATCGCGGCCCGATGACCGTCGAAGACGCCCTGGTCACCTCGATCAACACAGTCGCCGTCAAGCTGGGCCAGGAAGTCGGCGGTCCGGCGATCGGCGACCTCGTCCGCCGCTTCGGCATCACCAGCCTGCCGCCCTCGCCCGACCTGTCGGTGGCGCTGGGCTCGTATGAGGTGAACCTCTTGCAGATCACCTCGGGCTTCCAGGTGTTCCAGCAAGGCGGGCTCCGGATCGAGCCCTATGTGATCGAGTCGATCACCACCCAGGGCGGGCAACAGATCTTCCAGCGCCAGCCGCCGCAGGGCGAGCGTCGGGTCTATGACGTGGCGCACGCCAGCATGATGGTGAAGATGATGAAGAAGGTGGTCTCGCAGGGCACCGCCCAGCGCGCCGCCTTCGGTCGCCCGGTCGCCGGCAAGACCGGGACCAGCCAGAACTGGCGCGACGCCTGGTTCGTGGGCTTCACGCCCGACTACGTCACCGGCGTCTGGGTCGGCAACGACGACGAAAAGCCGATGAAAAAGGTCGTGGGCGGCGACATCCCCGCCAGCATCTGGCGACGCTTCATGATGAGCGCCCACCAGGCCTTGGCCGTCCGCGACTTCGACTGCCAGAAGTAATCATCACTAAATCTATACGATACATTGAATCCGAAATTTTTAAATAGTTCTGTATTTCCAAAAGACGCTTTAAATTTATGCTCTGGG
>NCDQ01000082.1 GCA_002280275.1 Caulobacter vibrioides
AGAGCTTCCTTCATCTCGTCGAACGACGGCGAGACGCCGGTTTCCTTGATCCGTTCATGGATGAACATCAGCAGTTCGTGCTGCTTGCGCGTGAGCATATCGGCCTCGGCTGGAGCGCGGAACAAACCGCAAACCTTGCGAATGTTCTCCTGGTGTTCCGCGCTAAAGTCAAGTCGAGCTTCGTTAACGTCAGAAAGGCTCGAAATATCAGGCGGTTAAGCGGGGTGATCAGCAAAATGCCGCTAAGAATCAAAAGCTTAATGAAATCTTTCAGGCCTGTTTACGCGCCACGATGATGTCCTGGTCCTGCAGCGGTTCGCGCCGCCAGACGCCGAGCGCCTGGTTGAGGATCTCAAGGCCCAGTTCCTCGTACTGCCTTTGGACCAGCGGCAGCTCGTAGCCGATCACCGCCTCGGGCAATTCGGGGGTTGCGGTCCAGCATCCGTTCAAGGGGTGGAC
Organism: Caulobacter vibrioides; assembly: GCA_002280275.1. Classification (GTDB taxonomy): domain Bacteria; phylum Pseudomonadota; class Alphaproteobacteria; order Caulobacterales; family Caulobacteraceae; genus Caulobacter; species Caulobacter vibrioides_A. The sequence continues at coordinate 460 of NCDQ01000082.1, forward strand.
AAAATCAAAGGCGATCTGGCCACTACCGGTGTTGGCCCGGGCCTCGTCATCTATGAGGTACCAGGAGACGATGCTGATCCCGCCAGGCCTCAGGACCCGCGCGATCTCGTGCGCAAACTGCGCCTGGTCGGCCGCCAGTAGATGGGTGAACACCGAACCCAGCCAGACATAGTCGAAACTGGCGTCGGGGTAGGGGAAGACATAGGCGCTCGCCGGCTGGGTTCCGCCGGGATTGTAGCGGTCGCTGTGCATGTCAGCGTGGAGGAATTCGAACCTCGGGTCGCCGACGGCGATATTGGCGCGGCACCAGGCGATGGCCTCGGCCATGACGTCGAACCCGGCGTAACGACCGTTCTCATCGAGGTAGTCGACCAGAGGCGCGGCGGCGCGCCCGATCCCGCAGCCGACATCGAGGATCGCATGATGAGGCTTGAGGCCTGCGTCGAGAAACAGCGCCTTGAACTGCTGGCCGACCCGCACGAAGTCGGCGTCTGCAGCGCCAACCAGATGCCACAGTTCAGGAGGCGCTCGAACTACGTCTGACGCGGCTACACTCTCGACAGCGGGTGCGGGCGATCGCAGCCGACTGACTGCGTCGCGAAGCGGGCGCGGCGCGAGCGTCTTCAAGGCGGTCAGAAAGTCGCGCATCCGATTCTCCCCGTCAGAACGGCGCCCGCCTTATAGACTAGGCTTTGGTCCTATGCGCCCGGCGCGGCGTCCAGATCGTCGAACCGCGTGGCCATCTCGGGGAACTTGGGCGTGCAGCTCTGGTAGAAGCTCGCGATCCGGCGCATGTCGGCGGTGTAGTCGCCCGTCGGATAGATGGCTGGGCCAAGTCCGACGACCTTTCGCTTATAGTCCATCATGCCCAGCACCATCGGCACCTTGGCGCCCATGGCGATGTGATAGAAGCCGGTTTTCCATTGCCGCGCCTTGCCGCGCGTGCCCTCGGGCGCGATCGTCAGCATAAAGGTTTCGCGGCGGCCAAACTCCTCGACCATGGCCTTGACCATGTCCTTGGAGCGCTCGCGATCCAGGGGGATGCCCCCCACATCCCGCATCATCTGATCGAACGGCGCCTTGAACAGCGAGGCCTTGCCGATGAAGCTGAGATCAAGGTCCAGAGCATCGGCGGCGCCGACGAAATAGACGAAGTCCCAGTTGCTGGTATGGGGCGCGGCGATCACGACGAACTTCCGCGTCTCAGGAGGCGCGCCCTCGATCTTCCAGCCCTGCAGCTTGAAGTTCGTGGCCAGGGCCCATTTCACGACTCGCGCGAGCCAGTTCATGCACGTTTCCTCAGCCGCGTTCTCGGCGCGGCGACGTTGGAAGGATGGGACTGCTTTGCCCTAAGGCGCCAGCGTCAGGAAAGCCCGTTTTGGGTTCAACCGATCAAGGCGCGCGTGGCGCTCGTCACGTCCGCGTGCCGCATCAGGCTTTCGCCAACCAGCATGGCCTTGGCGCCCGTGGCTTCCATGCGGACGACATCGTCGTGGGTGAAGATACCGCTTTCGGTGACCAGAAGCGCGCCTTCGGGCGCCTTCGCCGAAAGGCGCTCGGTCACCGCCAGATCGACGACAAAGCTCTTCAGATCGCGGTTGTTGATCCCCACGAGATCCGATCCCAGCTTGGCCGCGCGGGCCATCTCGGCCTCATCGTGCACCTCGACCAGGGCGTCCATGCCCAGGCGCTTGGCCTCGGCCATCAACTCCGCCGCCAGGACGTCGTCGATCATGGCCAGGATCACCAGGATGGCGTCGGCGCCCAGGGCGCGGCTTTCGGCCACCTGCCAGGGATCGACCAGGAAATCCTTACGGATGCAGGGCAGGGCGACCGCCGCCCGAGCGGCGACGAGGTAGTCATCCGCGCCCTGAAAGCTTGGACCATCGGTCAGCACCGACAGACAGGCCGCGCCGCCCGCCTCATAAGCCTTGGCGAGGAGGGGCGGGTCGAAGTCTTCGCGGATCAGGCCCTTGGACGGCGAGGCCTTCTTGATCTCGGCGATCAGCGACAGCTTGCCGGGCGAATGGCGGGCTTCCAGCGCGGCCTTGAACCCGCGCGGCGCCGAAGCGGCGTGGGCCGCGTCTTCGACATCGGCTTGGGAACGCGCCAGCTTGCGGCCTGCGACGTCCTCGCGCTTGTAGGCGGCGATCTTGGCCAGAATGTCGGTCACGCGGGAACTTCCGTATTGGTGGCGGCCACAAGGCCGGCGAGGGCGGTCTTGGCGCGCCCGCTATCGATGACGTCGCCGGCCAGGGCGATCCCTTCGCCCAGGGTCTCGACCTTGTCGCCGACCATGAACGCCGCAGCGGCGTTGAGAAGGACGATATCGCGATAGGCGCCGGCCTCGCCGTCGAACAGACGCGTCAGCGCGGCCGCGTTGAACGCAGGATCACCGCCCGTCAGGTCCGACAGCGAAGCGCGCGGCAGGCCGACGGCTTCGGGCGTGATCTTGAACAGGCGCATGACGCCATCGCGCCATTCGGCGACCTCCGTCTCGCCGGTGGTGGTCAGTTCGTCCATCCCCGAGCCGTGAACCGACCAGGCGCGTTCGGCCCCGAGGGCGCCCAGCGCCTTGGCGATTGGCTCGACGAAGCGCGGCGCCGAGACCCCGACCACCTGCCGCTTGGCGCCGGCCGGATTGGTCAACGGGCCGAGCAGGTTGAAAATCGTGCGGAAACCCAGCTGCTGGCGGATCGGCGAGACATGCTTCATCGCGCCGTGGTGAGCCTGGGCGAACAGGAAGCAGATGCCCGCGTCATCCAGCGCCTTGCGTTGCTGTTCGCGCGTGGCGTCGATGTTGACGCCCAGGGCGGTCAGAACATCGGCCGTGCCGGACTTGGACGTGATGGCGCGATTGCCGTGCTTGGCGACCTTGAGGCCGCCCCCGGCGACCACGAAGCCCACGGCGGTGGAGATGTTCAGGGTGTGAAGGCCGTCGCCGCCCGTGCCGCAGACGTCGATAACGTTGTACGGATGCTCCAGCGGGATGGCGGCGCGGCGCATGGCGCGCGCGCAGGCGGCGATCTCGCCGACGGTTTCGCCGCGCAGGCGGATAGCGGTGACGGCGGCCGCGACTTGCGCGGGTGTCGGCTCGCCACGTAGACAGGCGGCGAAGAACAGTTCGGCGTCCCTGTCGTCGAGGGTCTGGCCATCGGCGAGTTTCGCCAGCAGGGGCTTGAACGCGTCGGACATCGGAACGCCTAGACCCAGACCGCCGCGTCGCGCTTCACGCCGGCCAGATCCATGAAATTGGCCAGCATCTGGTGACCGCCTTCGGTGGCGATGGATTCAGGGTGGAACTGAACGCCGAAGATCGGGCGCGTCTTGTGCTGCACGCCCATGATCTCGCCGTCATCGGTCCAGGCGGTCACTTCCAGATCGGCCGGAAGATCTTCGCGGCGCACGGCCAGGCTGTGGTAGCGCGTGGCGGTGAAGGGGTTGGGCAGCCCCTTGAAGATGCCCTTGTCGTTGTGGCGCACCTTACTGACCTTGCCGTGCATGACGGCCTTGGCGCGGATGACCTCGCCGCCGAACGCCTGACCGATGGCCTGGTGACCCAGACAGACGCCAAGGATCGGCAGATCGGCGGGCGCGGCCTCCAGCAGCGGCAGGCAAATGCCCGCCTGATCGGGGGCCTTGGGACCCGGCGACAGCAGCACGGCGGCCGGCTTCAGGCCCAGCGCCTCAGTCACGCTCAGCGCGTCGTTGCGGTAGACGGCCGTGTCGGCGCCCAGCTCGTTCAGATAGTGGACGAGGTTGTAGGTGAAGCTGTCGTAGTTATCGATGACAAGGATCATGACGCCGCCTTTCGGAAGGTCGGTTCTAGAGCGTGACGCCGAAAGTGGGAACCGGTTTCGGCGCGAGTCACGCTCTAAGCATTTGATTTAGAGCCTCGTTATCGCGTCGAAACGGTACCGTTTTGACGCGCGAGGCTCTAGCGCGAGGCGGGCGGATGTGTAGCGCCATTTTCGCCTGCGGCTTTCAGTAACGGTTACAGCGATCGCGGACTTGAGCATCATGGGCTCATGGACCCGCGTGATTCCGCCTTGGACCCTGTCGCCGTCGCCTATGTCCGCGCTTTGCTGCGGCCCAAGCAACGCATTCAGAAGATGGCGCCCGTGCTGGCCGCTGCGGCCTTCGCCGCGTTCTGCGCATTGAGCTTCGCAACGGTGATGGTGCTGGCGCCGCCGGCGGTGACGCAACACCTTCCGAGCGATCGGCTGGGCGGTCCTTAGCGGAACAAAGCAGCCCTAAGGCTCAGCTGAATCGCCAGGCCTCTTCGGCCGCGCGCTTGAGGGCGCGGGACTTGTGCAGGGTCTCGTCGTACTCGGCGTCCGGATCGCTGTCGGCGACGATGCCGCCGCCGGCTTGGACGTACATCATGCCGTCCTTCACCAGGGCCGTGCGCAGCACGATGCAGGTGTCGACCGCTCCGTCAGCGCCGAAATAGCCGACGGCGCCGGCGTAGCCGATGCCGCGCTTCTCGACTTCCAGCTCGTCGATGATCTCCATGGCGCGCACCTTGGGCGCGCCCGACAGCGTTCCGGCGGGCAGGGCGGCCATCAGGACGTCCACGGGGTCGACACCCTCGGGCGCGGTTCCTTCGACGTTCGACACGATGTGCATCACATGGCTGTAGCGCTCGATCGTGAAGCTCTCGGTCACGCGCACGTTCGGGCCCTTCGGGCGCTCTTGCTCGGGCGGGGCGTTGCGGCCGTGCCGGTTCAGCATCGCCACGCGGCCCACATCATTGCGGCCAAGATCGAGCAGCATCAGGTGCTCGGCGCGCTCCTTGGGATCGGCCAGCAGTTCGGCCTCGAGCGCGGCGTCTTCCTCGGGCGTCGCGCCGCGCGGGCGGGTGCCGGCGATCGGCCGGATGGTGATCTTGCCGTCGCGCAGACGAACCAGGATCTCGGGGCTGGAGCCGACGAGATTGAAGCCGTCCAGGTTCAGGAAGAACAGGAAGGGCGACGGATTGGTCCGCCGCAGCGACCGATACAGCGCGAACGGCGGCAGGTCGAAGGGGCTGCGGAAGCGGTGGCTGGCGACGACCTGGAAGATGTCGCCGGCGGCGATGTAGTCCTTGGCCTTGGCCACGACCTCTGCGTAGTCCGCGCGGCTGACCGGGGTGGTGAAGTCCATTGGTCCACGCGGCGCGCGCGGCGCGTCGTGGGCGAGCGGACGGTGCAGGTCGGCGATCACCGCCTCGATGCGGGCGCGAGCAGCGTCGTGCGCCACCTTGGCCGAAACGCCGGCCTGGGGACGCACCGTCGTCGTCAGGATGATTTCCTGCGCGATGGCGTCAAACACGGCCACGATCGACGGGCGCGTCATGATCCCGTCGGGGAGGTTCAGAGTGTCTTGGTTTACATCGGGCAGGCGCTCGACCAGACGCACCAAGTCATATCCGAGAGCGCCGAACACGCCCGCAGCCATGGGCGGCAGGCCCTTGGGCAGGTCCATGCGCGAGCGCGCCACCAGATCCCGCAGGCTGTCTAGTGCGCCGCCAGGTTGGGGCGTGAACCGGCCGGCGGCGATGTCGTCGCCCTCGGCGATCTCGGCCTGATCGCCGCGACACCGCCAGACGAGGTCCGGGTTCATCGTGACGATCGAATAGCGACCGCGCCAGGCGCCGCCCTCGACGCTCTCGAACAGGAAGCTGTAGGGCCGCGCCTGCGCGATCTTCAGATAGGCCGAGACCGGCGTCTCCAGATCGTCGATCAGGCGGGTCCAGACGACTTGTTGCCGTCCGGCGTCGTAGGCTTCCGAAAAGGCGTCGAACGCCGGCTCCAGGCTCATTACTCGGCCTTCTTTCCAGCCTTGCCAGCCTCGGCCTTGGCCAGGGCGTCGGTGTCGACGCCGATGGCTTGGCGCGCCAAGGTCAGGTTGCTCTTGGCCTTCATCTGGGTCTTGGCGACCACGCGCGTCGCCTCGGCCAGATCGCGCATGAGGCCGTTCGCGGCCTGGTCGGCGGCCAGGACCGTGATCTGGGCGACGTTTGCGGTCGGCGCGGCGCGGACCGTATCAAGCTTGGCGACGAGATACGCCTCGCCCTGCTGACCGGCGCGCGCGGTGAAGATCGCGCCCGGCTTGGCCGAGAAGGCCGCGCCCAGGAATTCTTGGCCCAAGGCCATGTTCTGCTGGGCGTTCTGGCGCGTCAGGCCGCCCGGGATTTTCTGGACCTTCGACTGCGCCGCCGTCGCGACCGCGTCCAGGCTCTCGCCCTTCTTGGCGCGCGCGGCGAGTTCATCGGCCTTGGCCTTCATCCGCTTGGCCATCTCCTGGCCAAACCACACGGCGGTCAGCTGCGGCTTGATCTCCGCCAGGGGCGGAAGGGCCGCGGGAATGATCCGTTCGACCTTGACGGCGTAGTAGTCGCCCTTGCCGGCCTCGACCAGTTCGCTCTCGCCGCCTTGCGACAGGTCGAACGCGGTCTTGAGAATGTCCGGTGTCAGGCCAGCGAACGGTTGGCCCATCTGGTCAGCGCCCTGCGCCGTCACCGGCGCGGTCGTGATGACCAGGGCGCCGGCCTTGCTGGCCGCCGAGATCAGGTCGGCGCCCGCGTCGCGAGCGTCCTGATAGGTCTGGGTCTGCTCATAGGCCTTGGCCTGCGCCGTTTGGCTGCGAACCTCAGCTTCGATCTGCGGCCGAACGCTTTCCAGCGTGGCGACAGTGCCCGGCGTGATCTTGGTCACCTTGACGACGGCCACGCCCAGGTCGCCCGTGATCGGGCCGCTGACCTGGCCGACCGCGAGCCCGAAGGCGGCGTCGGCGACCTTGCGATCCGGAACGGCGGTCTTGGGCTTGTCGGCAAGGACCAGCGGCGTCTTGCCGTAGGCCTTGGCGACCGCTGCCGGGTCCTCGCCCTTGGCGAGGCGCTGGGAGATCACCGCCGCCGCCTTGGCGTCCGGGGCCGCGATCTGGACGATCGTCCGGGTTTCGGGCCGGGCCAGGCTGTCCTTGCGGAAGTCGAAAGCTTTCTGAACGTCGACCGGATTGATCGTCACCGAGGGCTCCAGCGCCGCGGCGCTGACGCGCATGATCGACAGGACGCGGGTTTCGGGGCGCGTCAGACGGTCGGCGTTTTCCTTCATGAACGCCGTCAGCTGGGCGTCCGTCGGCGGGTTGGGTCGCTGGACGGACGCGGGATTGACGACGAAGGCCGAGATTTCTCGGGCTTCCAGCATGTAGGCGCCCTGAAGCGCGGCGTAGATGCGCGGAGCCTTCAGGCCATCAGCGATGGCCGAGAAGAAATGCGTCTGAGCGATTTCATCGCGCAGCGCGGCTTCGTAGCCCTCAGGCGTCAGGCCATTCTGCTGCATCAGCGCCGCATAG
>NCDQ01000083.1 GCA_002280275.1 Caulobacter vibrioides
CGCGCAACTGCAGCCGCGCATCGTTACCGGTGAAAACATTGCCCAGGCCTACCAGTTCGTTGCCAGCGGCAACGCCCAGCTGGGGTTCGTGGCACTGTCGCAGGTGATGGAGGATGGCAAGATCACCAAAGGCTCGGCCTGGGTCATTCCTTCCGACTTGCATGAACCCATCCTGCAAGACGCCGTGCTGTTGGCCAGTGGCAAGGAAAACCCCGCAGCTACTGCGCTGATGCAATACCTGCGCAGTGACAAGGCGCGCGCCGTGATCCCTTTCGTGCGCGAAACCGACGTCGCCTACGGCCGCTGCGACCCGGTCTCGCCGCTGATCCGGCGGGTGATGGCTGAGAACCCCGGCCCCTTCACCTATCTCGGCACCGGGACCTACATCGTGGGTCACGGCGAGGTGGCGGTGATCGACCCCGGCCCGGACGATGCGGCGCACCTCGAGGCCCTGCTCGCCGCCACGACGGGCGAACGGATCACCCAGATCCTGATCACCCACACCCACCAGGACCACTCGCCCCTGGCCCGGCCCCTGGCGGCGGCGACGGGGGCGACGATCCGCGGCCTGCCCGCGCCCGGGGTCGTCGACACCGGCTTCGAGGAAGGCGACCAGGCCGGCTTTCGGCCCGATCGGCCCGTCGCGGACGGCGAGCGCATTGAGGGGGACGGCTGGACCCTGGAGGCCCTGTTCACTCCCGGCCACGCCTCCAACCACGTCGCCTACGCCCTGGCCGAGGAGAACGCCCTGTTCCCCGGCGACCATGTCATGGGCTGGTCCACCACGGTGATCAGCCCGCCGGACGGGGACATGGCCGACTATCTGGCCAGTCTAGAGGCGGTGCGCGCGCGGGACTTCTCCACCCTGTGGCCGACCCACGGCCCGCCGATCCGCGAGGCCCGGCCCTTCCTCGCCGCCTACCGCGAGCACCGCCTGGATCGCGAACGGCAGGTGCTGCGCCAGCTGGCGCGGGGCCACGCCCGGATCGGGGAGATGGTCCCGGAGCTCTACGCCACGGTTTCGCCGCGCCTGCACCCGGCGGCGGCGCACTCCCTGTGGGCGCACCTGATCAAGCTGGTGCGCGAGGGGGCGGTGGAATGCGACGGGGCGCCGGAGCTGGGGAGCGTCTACCGGTTGCGCGGCGGATAGGTCCCCCCGCCCCGCTCGCCTTCGGCGAGTCGCCCTCCCCTCGAGGGGGAGGGGAAGACCAGCGCAGTTGCGTCGACAGCCGGGAACGCTATTCCCGCGCCATCGCCGCGCGCAGCCGGGTCACCCGGCGGCAGTTCTCGCCGAGATCGGCGACGCCCATGCGGCTGATCGAGCGGATGTCGATGCGGGAGCCCGCGCCCTCGGGTTGCACCCGCACGATCACATCGCTGACCTGCTTGAGGTACTTCGTCGTCGCCGTCGCCTCCAGCCGGCCGCCGGCGGGATTGTCGGTGACGATCTCGTAGCCTTCGCGGGTGACCGCGACCTGGGCCTTGTCGTAGGCGGCCAGGGGATTGCCGGTCAGAACCACCGGCACGGCGCCAGGGCAGGTGCGGGCGTTGACCTCGGCGATGGGCGTGCCGGTCAGGTTGGGGTCCTGCGGCTGAGGCTCGACGCGGGGGGCGGCCTCGACGCGGTTGTCGGCCGCCGCGGCGGCGCGGGCGGCGGTGATCTTGGGGCCGAACATCAGGGGTTCGGCCCAGTCGGTGGCGACGTCGTGGATCGGCGGGTGGGTGGCCGCCTGGGTGCGGATCTGGGCCGTCACCACCATCACACCGGCCCCGATCGCCACGGCGAGCAGGGAGGCGATCCGGTCGCGGCGCGGCGGAACCAGGACGGCGGCGAGGAAGGCGATCACGCCGAGGATCACGGCGCCCCAGGCCAGGCCCGGCGCCCAGCGGAGCGCCAGGGTCTTGACCGCATAGTCGAGGCCGAACATCGCCTCGCGCAGGCCGAAGGCGGTGAAGCCCAGCACCAGGATGGCGACGACGGCCAGCAGCAGGGCGGTGCGGGCCAGGTGGCGCCGCGCCATCTGGATCACCTCGGCGGGGGAACGGTGCGGTTTGGGGGGGCGGGTCTCGGTCATCGGGTCGTCTCCGTGATCGAAGATAGCTTGTGGCCCTCGAACCGGGCGCGGACCAGCTTCTTGTCGACCTTGCCGGTGGGGCCGAGGGGAATATCGTCGACGAAGACCACCTCGTCGGGGGTCCACCAGCGGGCGATGCGGCCCTCGAGCACGGCCAGCATGTCCTCGGGCGAGGCCGCCTCGCCCGGCCGCAGCTTGACCGCCAGCAGGGGGCGCTCGTCCCAGCGGGGGTGCGGCAGGCCGATGACGGCGGCGAGTTCGACCTTGGGATGGGCGGCGACCAATCCCTCGATCTCGACGGAGCTGATCCATTCGCCGCCCGACTTGATCAGGTCCTTGGCCCGGTCGGTGATCTGGACGAAGCCGGCCGGGTCGATGGCGGCGATGTCGCCGGTGTCGAAGAAGCCGTCGGCGTCGAGGATCGGCTCTTCAAGGCCATAATAGGCTTCGGACACCGCCGCCCCCCGGGCCTTCAGCTTGCCGGGCGTCCTGCCGTCGTGGGGCAGCGGCCGGTCGTCCTCGTCGGTCACCCGCAGCTCGATCCCGAACGGCGGGCGCCCCTGCTTGTAGCGCTGGGCGGGCGCCCCGCCGTCGGCGTCCGGCGTGTTCACCACCCCGAGCGGCGAGGTCTCGGTCATGCCCCAGCCGTGGCGCACCTCGATCCCATGCCGGTCGCGAAAGCCGTCGATCAGGGCCGGCGGACACAAGGCCCCGCCGATCACCACCCGCTTGAGGGTCGGCAGCTTCGTCCCCGTGGCGTCGAGATGCTGCAGCAGGGCGCCCCAGATCGTCGGCACGGCGGCCGAGAAGGTGACGCCCTCGCCGTTGATGAGCTCGCACAGGGAGGCCGGGTCCATCTTCACCCCGGGCAGCACCAGCTTGGCGCCGACGGCCGGGCACGAGAACGGCAGGCCCCAGCCGTTGGCGTGGAACATCGGCACCACCGCCAGCACCACGTCGCGGGCCGACAGGTCCATCACGTCGGCCTGCAGCACCATCAGGGTGTGGAGCACATTGGAGCGGTGGGAATAGAGCACGCCCTTGGGCTCGCCCGTCGTGCCCGAGGTGTAGCAGAGCCCCGCCGCCGTCCGCTCGTCGAAGCCGCCCCAGGCGCAGGCGTCGGACTGGCCGGCGATGAAGTCCTCGAAAGCGATCCCGGGCGCATCCGGCGCCGCGTCGGCCATCCACACCACCTGCTCGACCTGGGTGCGTGGCAGGACGGCGGCGAGCAGGGGCGCCGCCACCGGGTCGGCCAGGATCAGCCGGTCGCCGGCGTGGCCGATGATGTAGGCGAGCTGGTCGGGATGCAGGCGCGGGTTGAGGGTATGGCAGACGGCGCCGATCCCCATGGTCCCGTACCAGGCCTCCATGTGCCGGGCGGTGTTGAAGCCGAGGGTGGCGACGCGGTCGCCGGGCCCGATTCCATGGGCCAGGAGGGCGTTGGAAAGCCGGCGGGCACGGCTGGCGGTCTCATCATAGGTCTGGCGGACGATCGGCCCTTCCAGCGAGCGGGTGACGACCTGGCGGCCCCCGTGCCAGTCCCGGGCATGGTCGAGGATCCGGTCCACCGTCAGCGGCCAGTCCTGCATCAGCCCGTGCACATCGATCCTCCCGTTTTGGGGAAGCTTAATCTGGCCAACTTGGCTTTCAACCGCTCATCCCCGCGGAAGCGGGGACCCAGGTTTTGGCCATCGCACTTCCTGCAAAGAACTGGGTCCCCGCTTCCGCGGGGATGAGCGGATTTAGGAGGCCGGTCTTTTGTCCCACCTGACCTCGCCGACATCGTAGGCGAGCTGGCGCTCCAGCACGGCCACGTCGGCGTCGGAGGCGTCGCCGGTGCGGGCGGCGACGCGGGCGCGGAGCACGTCGGGGGCGGCTTCCAGCCAGAGGCCTTCGAAGGCGACGCCGGCCTCGCGGGCCAGGGCCTCGGCGGCGTCGCGCTCCTCGGGGCGCAGGAAGGCGGCGTCGAGGATAACGGCCCGGCCGGCGGTGAGGCATTCACGAGCCGCGTCCAGCAGCGCGCCATAGACCCGTTCAGACTGGCCGGCGGCGTAGGCCTCGGGCGGCAGCTTCTCCAGCGGCGCCCTGCCCCACAGGCGCTTCCTGAATTCGTCCGAGCGCAGCACCACCGCGCCGGGCGCGGCGCCCAGCGCCGGAGCCAGGTCGCGGGCGACGGTGGTCTTTCCCGAGCCGGAATAGCCGCCGACGGCCATCAGCCTGGGCGCCGGCGGGGTCAGGTGGGCGATGGCCGCGTCGAGGTAGTGGCGCGACAGCTCGACCTGGCCCTGGTTGACCGTCACATGCGCCCGCACCGCCGCCCGCACCGACTGGAACAGGGGCAGGCAGGCGAGGCCGGGCCAGAAGCCCTGAGCCGGCAGGTCCCGCGCCGCCTGGTCCAGCCAGCCGTTCAGGGCCCGGTTGGCCGCCGCGCCGGCCCCGGCGAAGCTGAGGTCCATCAGCAGGAAGGCGAGGTCGTAGAGCACGTCGATGCGGCTCAGGGTGTCGTTGAACTCGACACAGTCGAACAGCACCGGGCGGCCGTGCTCGACCATGATGTTGGACAGGTGCAGGTCGCCATGGCAGCGCCGCACGAAGCCTTGCGCCCCCCGCGCCGAAAGCAGGGATTCGAGCCGCTGAAACTCGGCGCGGCTGGCGGCCTCCAGTTCGGCGACAGGAGCCGCGCCAAGCACCCCGGCCTTCTGCCGCAGCAGGAAGGCGTTGGAGTTCAGCACATAGTCGATGCAGTCGCGACCGGCGCTGTCGTCCACCCGGGCGGCCTTGCCGTGGAAGCGGGCGATCTCGCGGCCCAGGCTTTCGATGAAGGCGCCGTCCGAAGCCTCCGGCCGTCCGGCCAGCAGCGCCCCGTCATCGAAGCGGCGCATCTCCAGCACCCAGTCTATGGGATCGCCGTCGCCGGCGAGGGCGAGGTGTCCGCCCGTGTCGCGGGTGACGGGGACGACCTGGCGATAGAGGTCCGGGGCGGTCTCGGTGTTGAAGGCCAGCTCCCGCTCCATGGCCCAGCGCCGCTGGTCGGGGGTGGTGAAGTCGAGGAAGCCGAAGTCAACGGGCTTCTTCAGCTTGAGGGCCTTGCCGTCGAACAGGAAGATCTTGGCGATCGAGGTCTCGATCACCCGCTCGGCCGGCGCCGGGCCGCCCGCGCCCCGGGCCAGCCACCCGGACAATTCGTCGAACAGGTGGGTGCTCACGGGAAGAGTCGGGTCCGGGTCCAGGCCGCGGTCGGCGCCGGCCGCTCGAACACCAGCCGGTCGTGCAGGCGGAACGGCCGGTCGCGCCAGAACTCCAGCCGCAGGGGGGCGACCCGAAAGCCCGTCCAGTGCGGCGGGCGCGGCACGGGCCCCAGGCCGAACTTCAAGGCGAGCTCGGCGGCGCGCTTCTCCAGCACGAAGCGGCCCTCCATGGGCCGGCTCTGGTCCGAGGCCCAGGCGCCGATCTGGCTGTCGCGGGGGCGGGTGGCGAAATAGGCGTCGGCCTCGGCGTCGGAGACGCGGGCCACCGGCCCCCTCGCCCGCACCTGCCGGCGCAGGGATTTCCAGTGGAACAGCAGGGCGGCCTGGGGATTGGCCGCCAGCTGGCCGCCTTTGGCGCTCTCGGTGTTGGTGTAGAAGACGAAGCCGTCCTCATCGACGCCCTTGAGCAGGACCATCCGCGCGTCCGGCGCGCCGGAGGCGTCGGCGGTGGCCAGGGTCATGGCGTTGGGATCGTTGGGCTCCTTGGCCCTGGCCTCCTCAAGCCACTGGCCGAAGAGGCCGAAGGGGTCCTCGCCCTGGAAGAGGCGTTCGTCGGCGGGGTCGGAGGCTTCAACGGGCGGGTTCATCGCGCCGCGATATACATCAAGCGAACGGGGGCCGTCAGGTTAACCGCGCATTGACCAATAAATCGGCATTGCTGATCAGATGTTCGATCCGGGTACCGAGCTTAGTGTTGAAGACGCGTGCGCCCGCCTGGGGCTGGACCCCGCTGCGCCGGTGGCCGACCTGCAAGGCGCCTTCCAGCGCGCCCTGAAAACGGCGCGCGGAACCGACGAGCACGTCTCGCCCGCCAGCTACCGCGACATCCTGGAGGCCTACCGCCGGCTGCGGCTGCGCGAACCCGAGGCGCCCGACCGCAAGTACGAAGACTGGCCCTCGCATATCGAGCTGACTCCCGCCGAGGCCATCCTGGGCGGGGCCAAGGTCGGCCGCCTGCCGACGGGGCGCCCGTTCGAGACCCGCCTGCCGCCGGCCCTGCGCGACGGCGACCTGGTCTGGGTCTGGGGCTGGCTGCTGCAGGTGCGCATCGACGCGGGCGACGAGCTGGCGGTGCGCGGCGACGACATCTGGATCACCGCCCACAAGCATCCGTCCCAGCTGAAGCCCGGCGCCCGCATCTCGGTGGAGACCCCGTCGGGGCCGTTCAGCTTCCGCCTCAGCGAAGAGGCCATCGCGGCCGGCCTCGCCCGCGCCCCGGGCCTGGGCCTGCCCCCCTCCAGGGGCCACGCCCAGGGCGACCTCTATGTGAAGCTGGTCGCCGACCGCAAAGCCGGCGGGCCGGTCGAACTGCTCCGCCGGCTGACGCGGGCGGCTTAGTGCAGCCGCCTCGTCCTTCGACAAGCTCAGGATGAGGCGGACTTACAGGACGGTGCAGTCGAAAGCCTCATCCTGAGCTTGTCGAAGGACGAAGGCTTTCGGGCCCTCCACTAAAAGCCCTGCCATGTCGCACAACACCTTCGGCCATCTGTTCCGCGTGACCACCTGGGGCGAGAGCCATGGGCCCGCGCTCGGCTGCGTGGTGGACGGCTGCCCTCCCGGCCTTCATCTGACGGAAGAGGACGTCCAGGTCTGGCTCGACCGCCGCAAGCCGGGCGGATCGCGCTTCGTGACCCAGCGGCGCGAGCCGGACGCGGTGCGCATCCTGTCCGGCGTGTTCGAGGACGATCGTACGGGGGGGCAGGTCACCACCGGCACGCCGATCTCGATGATGATCGAGAACATGGACCAGCGCTCGAAGGACTATGGCGACATCGCCGTCCAGTTCCGCCCGGGTCATGCCGACTACGCCTATTTCGCCAAGTACGGCGTGCGCGACTATCGCGGCGGCGGACGCTCCTCGGCGCGGGAGACCGCCGCCCGGGTGGCGGCCGGGGCCGTGGCGCGCAAGATCCTGGCGGGGGTCACGATCCGCGCCGCCCTGGTCCAGATCGGCCCGCACCGCATCGACCCCGCACGCTGGGACTGGGACCTGACCGAGACCAACCCCTTCTGGTGCCCCGATCCGGAGATGGTCCCGGTGTGGGAGGCCTATCTCGACGGGGTGCGCAAGGCCGGCTCGTCGGTCGGGGCGGTGGTCGAGGTGGTCGCCGAGGGCGTGCCCGCCGGCTGGGGCGCGCCGATCTACGGCAAGCTGGATTCCGAACTGGCCGGAGCCCTGATGTCGATCAATGCGGTCAAGGGCGTCGAGATCGGAGCCGGTTTCGCCGCCGCCGCCCTGACCGGCGAGGAGAACGCCGACGAGATGGCGCCGGGCAACGACGGACCGGTGTTCTCGTCCAACAACGCCGGCGGCGTCCTGGGCGGCATCTCTACCGGCCAGCCGGTGGTGGCGCGCCTGGCGCTCAAGCCCACCTCGTCGATCCTGACCCCGCGCCATTCGGTCGACGAGGCCGGCCACGCGGTCGACATCCGCACCAAGGGCCGCCACGACCCCTGCGTCGGCCTGCGCGCCGCGCCCGTGGCCGAGGCGATGATGGCCTGCGTGCTGGCCGACGCCTTCCTGCGCCATCGCGGCCAGACCGGCGGCGGGGCGTTCCATCCCGGCGCGACGCCCGAGCGCGCCTAGTGGCCCGCGACCCCGGCCTGGAGGAGATGCTCTGGGAGGACCTCGACGGTCAGCCCGGCCTCGCCACCAAGGCCATGTTCGGCGGCCTCGCCTGGCTGCTCGACGGCAACCTGCTGTGCGCCGCCAGCCAGAAAGGCATGCTGGTCCGCCTGGGCAAGGGACAGGACGGCTGGGCTCTCCAGCGCGGCGGGGTCGAGCCGCTGAGGATGACCGACCGCGCCATGCCGGGCTGGCTGCGCGCGGGTCCGGACGCCTACGGCGACGACGCCCTGCGCCGCGAGCTCATAGCGGCCGCCCTCGCCTTCGTCCGCACCCTGCCGCCGAAATAGCTAGAGCGTCACGCCAGGCGGCGGGACCGCGCTGTCCGGCACGAAGAAGTCGGGGGCCAGGGGCGAGGTCGGGTCGACCCGGTAGGCCTCGAAGTCGCGCACCCCGTGTTCGTACAGGAAGCTGTCGTCGATCAGGAAGTTGCCGGTGAAGCTCTTCGCCGGCTGCTCGAAGATCAGGTGCGCCGCGTCGGCCAGGATCTCCGGCTTGCGGCACATCCTCAGCGCGTCGGCGCCCCCCAGGGCGAACTCCACCGCCGAGGTGGAGATGGCGGTTCGCGGCCACAGGGCGTTGAAGGCGACCTTGCCGCGGAATTCCTCGGCCATGCCCAGCACGCACATCGACATGCCGAACTTGGCCATGGTGTAGGCCACGTGCGAGGCGAACCACTTGGGCGACATGTCGAGGGGGGGCGACATCATCAGGACATGGGGGTTCTCCGCCTTCAACAGGTGCGGCAGGCAGGCCTTGGAGACCAGGAAGGTTCCCCGCGTATTGACCTGGTGCATCAGGTCGTAGCGCTTCATCTCGGTGGCGAGCGTGCCGGTCAGCGAGATGGCCGAGGCGTTGTTCACGCAGACGTCGATGCCGCCGAACCGCGCCACCGTGGCGGCCACCGCCGCCTCGACCGAGGCCTCGTCGCGGACGTCGACGACAAGCGGCAGGGCCTTTCCGCCCGCCGCCTCGATGGCTTCGGCCGCGGTATGGATGGTGCCGGGCAGCTTGGGGTGCGGCTGGTCGGTCTTGGCGGCGATGGCGATATTGGCCCCGTCGCGGGCGGCGCGCAGGGCGATGGCGAGGCCAATCCCGCGGCTGGCGCCGGTGACGAAAAGAGTCTTGCCGGAAAGGCTCATCGGAGCGCTCCATGAATGCGCCAGACGCGACGATCGGGGTCGCCACGCGGGCGCCGTATTTCTTGGGCATTTATCGACGCCACGTCAAAGCTCGCACCTAACCTGGTCGGCGACGCTTGACCGGCTCCGCTTGGAGCCGTTTATGTCGGCCGCAGAAAGCCCCCTGGGAGACCATCGGACTATGAAGCGCATAGGGATCGTGATCGCGGCCATGGCCGCCCTGGTGGTCGGCGCCGCGCCGCTCGCCGCTCAAGCGGCGGCGGCCAAGCTGCCCCCCATCACCCAAAAGCAACGCGACCAGGGCAAGGCCGAAGCGCCTGCCGCCGTCGCCGCCGCCAAGCTGACCTGCAACGTCCAGGACGCCTATTTCATCCAGGAGTCGGCCGACCCCAAGACCAAGGTGAAGTCGAAGCTGTTCGAAGTCGCCTGCGCCGAAGGCCCGGGTTACGTTGTCCAGGCCGTCGCCGACAACAGCTCGGCCTCAGCCTACGACTGCCTGGCGCAGGAAGAGACCGCCGCCCGCACCCCGGGCAGCCTGACCTGCCGTCTCGACGCCAACGCCGACGCCAAGGCCGGCTATGCGAAGATGCTCACCGCTATGGGCCACCCCTGCACCGCCACGGGCGCGCGGGTGATGGGCGCCACGGCGACCGGCGATCAGTTCTACGAAGTGGCCTGCGGCGCCGGCGAGGGCTTCGTGATCCAGACCAGCCCCGGCAAGGCGCCGGAAGCCAGCCCCTGCATCCAGTTCCTGGGCGGCGGGGCGAGCGAGTGCACCCTGACCACCAAGGCGTCGATCATGAGCGGCCTGGGCGAAATGGCCACCAAGGCCGGCAAGCCCTGCACCGTCTCCGACGGTCGCCTGGTCGGCTCGGGTTCGGGCTCGACCTTCTATGAAGTGGCCTGCGGCGCCGACAGCGGCTTCATGATCCAGGCCAAGGCCGACAAGACCCTCGACACCATCGACTGCAGCAAGGCCCAGCCCATCGGCGGCGGCTGCACCCTGACGGTCGTCAACGAAACCGCCGAAGCCGGCACCTACACCAAGCTGGCCCAGGCCGCCGCCTATCCCTGTGAAGTGTCGAAGTACCGCTACCTGGGCAAGGAGACCAAGACGAACAGCGAGATCGTCGAACTGGCCTGCAACAACCGTCCGGACGGCGCCATCGCCCTGTTCCCGATCGGCGACGGCAAGGCCCAGGTGTTCGACTGCATCCAGGGCGGTTCGCTCGGCGTCGCCTGCCAGCTGACCCAGCCGACGGCGGTGTACGCCAAGTACACCGACAAGCTGGTCGCCCAGGGCAAGAACCAGTGCAAGGTGTCGGGCGCCAAGTACCTCGCCTCCACCACCAACGGTTCGGACTTCATTGAGACGGCCTGCTCCGACGGCCTGCCGGGCTTCGTGATCTCGGTCGATCACAGCACCGGCGCGGTCAAGGAACTGCTGACCTGCGGCCAGGCCCAGCGCTCCGGCGCGGCCTGCACCCTGCCGACCAACATCGCGAAGAACTAGCTTTCGCGACCAGCACTTAGATCGGCCCGCGGGGGGAGACCTCCGCGGGCCTTTTTCTTGTCTGTATCCCTTCTCCCCTCCGGGGAGAAGGAAAGTCAGAGCGTCTCCTGGAACCGGACGGGCTTGCCCTGTCCCTCCGCCACGACCTCGTTGTCGCGCATCACCACCCGGCCGCGGATGATCGTGGCCTTGGGCCAGCCCGTGACCTCCATGCCGTCGTAGGGGGTCCACCCCGAGCGGGTGGCCATGTCGGCGTGGCGCAGGGTGCGCTTTTCCTTGAGGTCGACAATGGTCAGGTCGCCGTCCCAACCCTCGGCCATGCGGCCCTTGTTCGCGATCCCGAACACCCGCTGGGCGCCGTGGCTGGTCAGGTCGACCAGCCGTTCCAGGGACAGCCGGCCCTGGGCCACATGGTTCAGCATCACCGCCAGCAGGGTCTGCACCCCGGGCATGCCGGAGGGCGAGGCCGGATAGGGCCGGGCCTTCTCCTCCAGGGTGTGGGGGGCGTGGTCGGAGCCGAGCACGTCGGCCACCCCCTGCGCCACCCCGCGCCAAAGCCCGGCGACGTGCGCCGCCTCGCGGATCGGCGGGTTCATCTGGGCCATGCCCTTCAGCCGCTCGTAGGCTTCGGGGGCCACCAGGGTCAGATGCTGGGGCGTGACCTCGACCGTGGCCACGTCCTTGTGGCCGGCGAGATAGGCGATCTCCTCGGCGGTGGTGACGTGCAGGACATGGATGCGCTTGCCGAGTTCGCGGGCGATCGTGACCAGCCGCTCGGTGGAGCGCAGGGCCGAGACCGCGTCGCGCACCTCCGGGTGACTGGTCCAGTCGCCCTCGCGGGCCAGGGAGCGGCGCTCGGCCAGGCGGTACTCGTCCTCGGAATGGAAGGTGGCCCGCCGGTTGGTGTGGCGCAGGATCTCGGTCACGCCCGGGTCGTCCGGGACGAGCAGGGTGCCGGTGGAGGCGCCCATGAACACCTTCACTCCGCAGCAGCCTGGCAGCCGCTCCAGCTCGCCCAGGTCCCTGGCGTTCTCGTGGGTTCCGCCGACGTAGAAGGCGTGGTCGGAATGCATCCGCCCCGCCGCCCGCGTCAGCTTGTCGGCCATGGCGGCCGGGTCGGTGGTGGTGGGGATGGTGTTGGGCATCTCGAACACGGCGGTGACGCCGCCGAGCACGGCCCCGCGGGAGCCCGTCTCCAGATCCTCCTTCCACTCCATGCCCGGTTCGCGGAAGTGGACCTGGGTGTCGATCACACCGGGCAGGACGGTCAGGCCGCGCGCGTCGAAAACCTCGCCCGCCGACGCCTGCGAAAGATCGCCGACCCTGGCGATGCGGCCATCCCGCACCCCGACGTCGGCGAGGCCCCGGCCGGCGTGGTTCACCACCTCGCCGCCGCGAACGATCAGGTCGTAGGTCTCAGCCATGGTCGTCCTTGTCGATGTCAGCGGTTGCGTCGAGGAGGGTTCGGGCGGCGGCGACGACCTTGGCGGTCGTCAGATCCTGCATGTGGTTCACGGCCAAGCTGAACGTCGGGTCAAGGGCCTTGAACTGCTCGAAGCTGCGCGGGCCGCGCAGAGCGACGGCTCGTTCCCCCCACGGCGCGTAGAGCCGTTCGTCGGAGGGGCCGAACAGGCCCAGGGTCGGGGCGCCGGCCGCGGCGGCCAAGTGCATGAACGGCGTCTCGTTGCCGATGAACAGCCGCGCGCGCTTCAGGCAGGCGTAGGCGGTGAGCAGGTCGACCTTGCCGACCAGGTCGATCATCCGGCCCCGGGCCGTGACCCGCCGCACCGTCTCGGTCGCCCAGCGGTCCTCGTTCTTGCCCAGCAGCAGCAGCCGGCCGCCGGGAAGCGGGCCGCCGGGGGCCAGCAGTTCGGCCACCGCGATAGCGAACCGCTCCGCCGGCCAGGTCTTGCCGACCCAGTCGGCGGCGGGGGACACGGCGAGGATCGGCCCTTCGCCCTTCAGCAGGGCGTCGGCCTTGGCTTGCGTCTCGTCGCTGACGAAGAGGAAGGGCGCGGGCGGAACGTCGTCGATGCGCAGCACGCGGGCGGCCTCGACCACCTTGTGCACCGGCTCCAGCGCCGGGTTCAGCGGCTTTCTCACGCCCCGGCGGCGGGCGTGGAGGAAGCGGGCCAGGCGCGAGCCGCGCATGTCCAGCACCAGCCCCCACCGCCGCCGGCGCACCTGCCGCCACAGGCCGAACCAGTGCAGGGCGCCGCGCCCGGCCTCGAACGGGATGATCCGGTCCAGGCCCGGGATGTCGCGGAACAGGGGGGCCGCTTCGGCGCCGGCCGCCACGGTGAAGCTTGAGTGGGAAACCTCGTCCGCCAGGGTCCGGATCAGCCCGGAGGCCAGTATCGCGTCGTCCACCCGCTCGGGAGCGACGACCAGAATCGGAAACGAGGGCGATGCCATCGGACCCTTATAACTTACGTGACAGTCGAGCGGCTCATAAAGCCCGTGCTTCGTTCAAGCCCGTCATCCTCGGGCGAAGGCGCAAAGCGCCGCAGACCCGAGGACCCAGCAAGCATGACGGCGCCGTCGCAGGACCCAGCTTCAACCGCTAGGCTGCTGGGTCCTCGGGTCTTCGCCTTCGGCTACGCCCGAGGATGACGGGTCAGATCAGTCCATCAGCTTTCGCGTCAGGTACATGTATTCCAGGCTGGCGCGGCGGGCGGCCTCCTGCAGGTTGGCGGCCGCCGAATGGCCGCCGTCGATGTTCTCGTAATAGAGGAAGGGCAGCCCCAGGCTCTCCATCTTCGCCGCCATCTTGCGGGCGTGGCCGGGGTGGACCCGGTCGTCCTTGGTGGAGGTGACGAAGAAGGGCTCGGGGTATTTCGGCCCGGCCTTGAGGGTCTGGTAGGGCGAGATCGCCTCCAGGAAGGCCCGCTCTTCGGGCTTGTCCGGGTCGCCGTACTCGGCCACCCACGAGGCCCCGGCCAGCAGCTTGTGGTAGCGCAGCATGTCGAGCAGCGGCACCTGCACCACCACCGCGTTCCACAACTCCGGGTGCTGCACCAGCTCGACCCCCATCAAGAGGCCGCCGTTGGAGCCGCCCTGGATGCCCAGGCGCCGCGGGCTGGTGATCTTGCGGGCGATCAGGTCCTCAGCCACCGCGGCGAAGTCGTCGTAGATCCGCTGGCGGTTCTGCTTCAGGCCGGCCTGGTGCCAGGCGGGGCCGAATTCGCCGCCGCCGCGGATGTTGGCCAGCACATAGACCCCGCCGTTCTCCAGCCACAGCTTGCCGGTGGTGGCCGAGTAGCCGGGGGTCATCGAGACCTGGAAGCCGCCGTAGGCGTACAGCAGGGTCGGGTTGTTCCCGTCGAGCGTCATCGCCTTCGGATGGACCACGAAATAGGGGATCTTGGTCCCGTCCTTCGAGGTCGCCTCGAACTGCTCGGTGACGTGTGTCGAGGCGTCGAACTTGGCCGGCAGGGCCTTCACCTCGGCCGCGGCCCGCGTGCCCGCATCGCCCAGCCACAGGGTGGTGGGGGTCAGGAAGCTGGTCACCGAGGCGAAGATGACATCGCTCTCCAGTTCGGCCGCCACGATGTCGACGGACGAGGCCTTGGGAAGCGCGATGTCCTCGCCCGTCCACGCGCCGCCGGCGAAGGCGTAGCGGCGCACCCCGCCCTGGACGTTCTCGTAGAGGTCGACGAGGACGTAGGTCTTGGAGGTCGCCACCCCCTCGATCGACTGGCGCGGCCCCGGCTGCACAATGAGGCGCGGCGTCAGGTTGGCGGGGTCGCGCAGGGCTTCTGCCGCGTCCACCGAGACCAGGGCCCCGGCCTTGAAGCCCGCCCAGTCCTCCTCGATGGTGAACAGAATCTGGTTCTTCGACAGGCCTTGGACGGTGTGCTTCTC
>NCDQ01000539.1 GCA_002280275.1 Caulobacter vibrioides
CCTCGATGAGGTCATTCGGATCGTCCGCTACGAGGACAAGCCGAAGGAGAAGCTGATCGAGACCTTTGGCCTGACCGACATTCAGGCCGACGCCATCCTCAACACCCGCCTGCGCCAACTGGCCAAGCTGGAGGAGATGGAGATCCGTCGCGAGCACGCCGAACTGGTGGAAGAGCGCGACGGCATTCTGGCCATGCTGGCCAGCGAGGCCAAGCAGTGGAAGCTGGTCGGCGTGGGTCTGTCCGAGGTTCGCGCGGCGCTGCTCAAGATCAAGCACCCTCTGGACAAGACGCGTCCGACAGGAGTCACCGGCCGCTCGGTGTTCGGAGAAGCCCCGCAGGTCGACGCCGACGCTGCGATCGAGGCGATGATCGTGCGCGAGCCGATCACGATCATCCTGTCCGAGCGCGGTTGGATCCGCGCCGCCAAGGGCAAGGTCGACGACCCGTCCGAGCTGAAGTTCAAGGAAGGCGACAAGCTGGGTTTCCTGGTCCCGGCCGAGACCACCGACAAGCTGCTGATCTTCTCCAGCGATGGTCGCTTCTTCACGCTGGGCTGTGACAAGCTGCCCAGCGCGCGCGGTCACGGCGAGCCGGTGCGGATGATGATCGAGCTGGACGACAAGGTGAAGATCATCGACGTCTTCCCGTTCAAGGCCGGCCGCAAACGCATTCTGGCCTCGAAGGGCGGCTATGGCTTCCTGATGCCCGAGGAAGAAGCCCTGGCCAACCGCAAGGCCGGCAAGCAGGTTCTGAACGTTGGCAATGAAGGCGCTGCCTTCTGCCTGGAGGCCGTCGGCGATCAGCTGGCGGTGATCGGCGACAACGGCAAGATCCTAATCTTCCCGCTGGAGGAGCTGCCGGAAATGCCGCGCGGCAAGGGCGTCAAGCTGCAGGCCTATCGCGAAGGCGGCCTGCGCGACGGCCTTTCGTTCAACGCCGAAACGGGCGCCTACTGGATCGACACCGCCGGCCGTCGCCGTGACTGGGCCGAGTGGAAGGAATGGGTGGGCCGCCGCGCTGGCGCCGGCAAGCTGGCGCCCAAGGGCTTCGCCACCAACAAGCGGTTCCGGCCCAAATGAGGATCGGACGGTTGCGTCGCCGCGCGTTGAGCCTTTTGGCCGGCGTCTTCGGCTGCGCGGCCGTCGCCGCGACCCCGGCGCTGGCCTTGCCGAAGGCCAAGCCGGAGGAGGGCGGCTTCAGCGCCGAACGGCTGAAGCGCCTCGACGACCACATGCAGAGCATGGTCGATCGGGGGCAGATCGCCGGCGGCGTAACGATTTTGGCGCGTCATGGGCGGGTTGTGCACGCGCGCGCTTTCGGGCGCCGGGCGTTGGGCGGCGACCCCATGCCGATGGACGCCATCTTCCGCATCCGCTCGGAGACCAAACCCGTCACCGGCGTCGCCATGATGATGCTCTACGAGCAGGGCCTCTGGCGTCTGGACGATCCGGTGAGTCAGCACGTCCCGGAGTTCGCTAATCTTCGCATCGCCAGCGGCGTGGACGAGACCGGACAGCCGATCCTGACGCCGGTCTCCCGGTCGCCGACCATGCGCGAGCTGATGACCCACACGGCGGGCTTCGCTTACGGCCTTGCCGATGATCCGAGCAGCCTTGCCGACCAGGCCTATTATCGCGCCGGGGTGCTGCAGTCGTCCTAGCTGGCGGACCTGGTTCAGAAGGTCTCGGGCCTGCCGATGTTCGCTG
>NCDQ01000084.1 GCA_002280275.1 Caulobacter vibrioides
GCTCATCTCGGGGGAGGGGTATAGGTTTGTCGGCTGACCGGCCCATGATCTGGGGGGCTGGGGGGGCTGTTCAGGATCCTGGATCACAGGGCGTCCGATCAGCCGACATGAGTGTTATCGACCTGCAAACGGGCGGGCGAAGGACCGAATTAAGGTGATATCGGGGCGCGCCGTGACGGGGGCGTAGCATTTCGGGCGGACGTGACCGTCGCGACACGGATGGTTTCAATCCCCCGATTTAGCGCTAGATTCCAACGATGGCCTTGGAGTCGTCATCCGCGCCCGTCGGCGGCGTTGTTTTCTTCGAGCGGCGCGAGCTGGACCAGCTGATGCGCCTCTACGGCCGCATGGTGGCGGCGGGAGAGTGGCGCGACTACGGCATCGCCGGGCTCTCCGAAAGCGCCGTGTTCTCCATCTTTCGCCATGCGGCCGAGGCGCCGCTCTACCGGGTGGAAAAGCGCCCGGCTCTGGCGCGCAAGCAAGGCGCCTGGGCCGTCTATGGCCAAGGCGGCCAGATCCTCAAGCGCGGCCACGAACTGGCCCAGGTGCTGCGCGTCTTCGAGAAGGGCAGGTTCTCGGTCATCGACTGAGCCGCCGCGCGACCGGAAAAGAAAAAGCCCCGGCGGTGATACGTCGGGGCTTCCGTCATCGCTTGGCGATGAACGCCGTCATCCTACTCGCGGTTGCCGCCCAGGAACGACAGCAGGAATTGGAACAGGTTGATGAAGTTGATGTAGAGGCTCAGCGCGCCGAAGTTGGTCGCCACCGCCATCGAGGCGCGGTCGCCGCCCAATTCGTAGTAGGTCATCTTCAGGCGCTGGGTGTCATAGGCGATCAGGCCCGAGAAGATGAACACGCCCAGCACGTTGATCGCGAACAGCAGCGCCGGGCTCTTCAGGAAGATGCTGACCAGCGAGGCGACGATCAGGCCGATCACGCCCATCATCAGGAAGCTGCCGAAGCCGGTCAGGTCCTTCTTGGTGGTGTAACCAAACAGGCTGAGGCCGCCAAAGGCCGTGGCGGTCACGAAGAAGGTCGCGGCGACCGATTCGCCCGTATAGCGCAGCATGACCGCGCCCAGCGACGCGCCGATCAGCGACACGATGGTCCAGTACAGCGCGCCGGCCGTCTGGGGCTTGGGGTTCCGCATCGCGAAGCCCGTGACTAGCATCAGCACCAGCGGCGCGAAGGCCACCACCATGTAGAGCGGGGTCACGCCGGCGAGACGGCCGCCCTGCACCACGAACATCAGGTCGCGAATCGCGGGGACCGACGAGGTGGCGTAGGCGAGCGCGCCAGAAACCACCAGACCCAGCGCCACCTTGTTGTAGACGCCGAGCATGAATTTGCGCAGGCCGGCGTCAACCGACATGTCGGCGCGATCCGCCGGGATCGAGCGCGCATAGCCGCGGTTGAAGTCGTTCATCGAATAAGCCCTTGAGCTAGGCGTCCACCATGGACGCTCGCTGAATATCGTGTGTCGCGCGCCGGGACGCAATCCCCCACCCGGTGCGTTCATGGTATGCGTTCGCGAAAGCGCTGCGACCTCGCCTCTCCTAGCGTGCGTCTTGCGACGCGCCCGCAGACCCTCCTACAACGCTCATCCTGCGAAAAAGAGGCATCCCCCGATGGAATACGCCAAACTCGGCCGAACGGACGTCATGGTGTCGCGCTGCTGCCTTGGGACCATGACCTGGGGCTCGCAGAACTCCGAGGCCGAGGCCCATGAGCAGATGGACTATGCGCTGAGCCGGGGCGTGAATTTCTGGGACACGGCGGAACTCTACGCCAGCCCGCCCAATCCCGAGACCCAGGGCCTGACCGAGACCTATATCGGCTCGTGGCTGCGCAAGACCGGGAAGCGGTCGGAGATCGTGCTGGCCTCGAAGGTCGCCGGCCAAGGCGCGGCGTTTGGCGGCCTGCCCTGGCTTCGGAAGGACGGCGCCGTCACGCGCCAGACCCAGGCTCAGATCGACGAGGCGGTCGAGGGCTCGCTGCGTCGTCT
Organism: Caulobacter vibrioides; assembly: GCA_002280275.1. GTDB lineage: Bacteria > Pseudomonadota > Alphaproteobacteria > Caulobacterales > Caulobacteraceae > Caulobacter > Caulobacter vibrioides_A. Next base: position 2,006 of record NCDQ01000084.1, read on the forward strand.
CGGGACTGACTATTTGGATCTCTATCAGTTGCACTGGCCCGATCGCCGGGTGCGGGTGTTCGGCGGCCAGACCTACAAGGACTACAGCCTCGAATTCGAGCGCTTCGGCGACATCCTGCTGGCGCTGGACGCCCATGTGAAGAAGGGCGCCATCCGCCATGTCGGGGTCTCTAACGAGTTTCCCTGGGGCGTGATGCGTTTCCTGGCGGAGAGCGACACCCGGGGGCTGCCCCGCATCGCCTCGATCCAGAACGCCTATCACCTGGCCAACCGCACCTTCGAGTACGGTCTGGCCGAGGTGGCCATGCGCGAAGATGTCGGCCTGCTGGCCTACTCGCCCCTGGCGCAAGGACAGCTGACGGGCAAGTACCTGGACGGCGCGCTGCCGCCGGGCTCGCGCAAGGCGCTCTACGACCGGATGCAGCGCTATGAGGGGCCAGGCGCGCTCGAGGCGTTCCGCAGCTATGTCGACTTGGCGCGCGCAAACGGCCTAGACCCGGCGCAGCTCGCTCTAAAGTTCTGCGATGCGCGGCCGTTCGTCACCGCCACCATCATCGGCGCCACCTCGATGGAACAGCTGAAGACCAATATCGACGCCTTCGACATCGCCTGGACCGACGCGCTGGAAAAGGCCGTCGAGGCCATCCACCTGCGTCACCCCAATCCCTGCCCCTAAGCCCGCCGCGCGCCATGATCCGCCTCTTCACCGCCATCGCCATCCCGCCGGAGATCGGCCAAGGCCTGCTGCCCCGGCAGGCCGGGATCGAAGGCGCGCGCTGGCGGCCTCTGGAGGCGTTTCACATCACCCTGCGGTTCGTCGGCGACGTAGCCGAAGATGTCGCGGCCGACCTCGATGAGGCGCTGGCGGAGATCGCGTCGCCGGCCTTCGATCTCGAACTGGCCGGCGCGGGTCACTTCGGCGAAGGGGCTGACATTCATGCGGTCTGGGCCGGGGTGGACGAGAGCGCGCCCCTTCGCCAGTTGCAGAAGGGCCACGAGCGCGCGGCGCGGACGGCGGGCCTAAAGCCTGAGAGCCGACTCTATACCCCGCACGTGACCCTGGCCTATCTGAAGCGCCCCTCGATCCCCGAGGTCGGCGCCTGGCTGCAGGCCAACAATCTGCTGCGCTCGCCGGCGTTCACGGTCGATCGCTTCGGCCTCTATTCCAGCTGGCAGACGCGCGAGGGCTCGGCCTACCGGCTTGAACGGGAGTATCTGCTGCAAGCCTGATCAGGCGGCGGCATGGTCCTTGAGGACGCCCAGCGGAACCACCGCCAGCATCTCCTCATGCGTGGCCTCGAGCACCACCTGGGGCGCAACCCCGGCGTCCAGGGCCTCTTTCCACCGGCCGGCGCACAGGCACCAACGATCGCCGGGTTTCAGGCCGGGAAAGGCCAGATCCGGACGCGGCGTGGAGAGGTCGTTGCCCTGGGCCTTTGAGAAGGCCAGAAATTCGCTGGTCATCACGGCGCAGACCGTGTGCAGGCCCAGATCGTGCGGACCGGTCTCGCAGCAGCCGTTGCGATAGAAGCCGGTCACCGGATCGAAAGAGCAGGGGACCAGCTCCTGGCCCAGCACGTTCTTGGCGTTCTTGTCGTAGCGGGTGGTCGTCATGGCGCGATCCTGCGCTCGGGAGCCGCAGGCGACAAGCGCGTTCCCCGTGGCGATGTTTTCCGCCGAAAGGCTTTTGCTGCGTCGCAGCACTGCTAAGGTCGCCGCAAAGCATAAAAGACCGCAGGGGAGTTCCCATGACCACCGCCCAAGCCAACCGCCCGCGCCGCAGCGCCCTCTACATGCCCGCTTCCAACGCCAAGGCGGTCGAGAAGGCTCGCACCCTCGACGCCGACGTCATTATTCTGGACCTGGAAGACGCCGTCGCCCCCGAAATGAAACCTGCGGCGCGTGAAGCGGCCGTGGCGGCGGTCAGGGCGGGCGGGTTCGGGTCACGCGAGGTGGTCATCCGGGTCAATGGGATTGACACGCCCTGGGGCGCCGAAGACCTCGCCGCCGCCGCCGAGGCGGGTCCGGACGCGGTGCTCGTGCCCAAGGTCAATGACGCGGCCGACGTGCGCCTCTACGACCAGCACCTCAATGCCGCCCCGCCCAGCACGCGCCTGTGGACCATGATCGAGACGGCGAAGGCGGCCTTCCATCTGTGGGAGATCGCCGAGGCCCGGCACGGCACGCGTCTGTCGACCTGGGTGATGGGCGTCAACGACTTCGCCAAGGAGATGCGGGCCCGCCAGACCCCGGACCGCGCGCCCTTCCTGCCGCTGCTGACCTTGTCGGTGGCCGCCGCGAGGGCCCACGGGCTGATGATCCTGGATGGGGTGCACAACGATATCGAGGATCTGGCGGCGCTGGAGGCGGTCTGCGTGCAGGGCGTCGACTTCGGCTTCGACGGCAAGACCCTGATCCATCCCAAGCACCTGGAGATCTGCAATCGCGTCTTCTCGCCCTCGCCCGAAGACGTGGCCTGGAGCCATGCGGTGATCGCGGCCTTCAACGCGCCCGAAAATGCTGGCAAAGGCGCTTTGCGAGTCGATGGAAAGATGGCCGAACGCTTGCATCTGGCGCAGGCAGAGCGTCTTGTCGCGGTGGCGGAGGCCATTTCGGGACGATCGGCCCAAGGTTAAGCGGCCCAAGGCTATGCGGCGGTTGAAGGTTTCTATGCGGGCTATCGTTCTTTCCGTCGTCCTGGTCGCCAGCCCGGTGCTGGCGCAGCAGCAGACCCCGGCGATGCCCCCGCTCTCGGACTATGTGCCGACCTTCGGGACCCAGAGCGTCCCACCCGGCGCCCGGCCGACCGTTCCGACCCCGTCGGTCCCCGATACGCCGGTCAGCACGGCGCCTCAGGTGATCCCGCCGACGGCGGATCCGGCTCAAGTGCCGGAAGCCCTGGATCCGCTGGCCGATCTGATCGCCCAGAGCGCCCAGGCCTTGGATGAGGAGGCGGCCGAGACCGCCGTTGCGCCACCGCCGCGCCGCCGCGCGCGCATCCTGCCGATCCCGCCGCCCGAGCCCGAAGCTCCGACCACGCCGGGCGCCTATCTGACGACCGCGCAGATCTATGAGCTGCGCGTCAAGGGGTCGGTCGCGGCCGCCCAGAACCTGCAAGGGCCGCTAGACGGCAGCTGGAAGGTCACTGGCGCCGACGGGGCGCAGCTCTTGGCTCTGCAGATCGTCGACAAGGTCGGCGGCGCGAGCGAGCTTGAAGGCGCTTGGCGCGATGTGCGGCGGGCTGGCTCGATCGGCTCGACGGGCCTCATTGACGATCTCCGCAAGGACGGGGATCAGATCATCGCTCGGTTCAGCCCGCGCGGCGGCGACCCCGCCGTCCTGACCCTACGTCCCGCCGGAGAAGAGGCTTGGTCGGGCGTTCTCTACGAGAACGGCGCCGCCGTGGCGGTGCAGGCCGAGCGTATTCGGCCCCAGGCCCCCCCCGGTTATGAGTCGCAGGGGCGCGGCCCCTACGTCTGGCCGCCGCGCGTCACCGCCAGCCGGACGGCGCCCGCCGCCAAGGCCGTCTGCTCGACCAAGGGCAAAAAGGGCAAGGCGCTGAAGGCCGCCAAGGCCAAGTGCGCCGCCGCCGCCAAGAAGACCAAGGCGTCAGCCAGCAAGAAGGGCAAGGCCAAGGCCACCGCCGCCCGCAAGGGCAAGGGCAAGGCGACGGCGGCCAAGAGCGCGAAAAAGAAGCGCTAGCGGGCCAAGGCTTCGCGCGCCGCAGCGATGGCCGCCTCGCGGGTGGCCGCGTCATACGCTGTTGCGGGGCTATGACCCCAGACCGGTCCTGGCCATGCGGGATCCTCGCTGCGTCGCCCGACGACGTGAACATGGAGCTGGGCGGTGACATTGCCCAGGGCCCCGATGTTGAGCTTGTCGACGGCGAGCCCCAGCGTCGCCCCGACCCTGCGGACGGCGGAGCCGGCGCGGATGGTCTCCTCGAGAACCTGGGCGCGATCCGCTTTGCTCAGGTCCTCCAGCTCCCGCAGTCCCGGCAGGCGCGGGATCAGCACCAGCCAAGGGTAGCGGGCGTCGTCCTGTAGCCGAACCTCGCAAAGCGGCAGGTCGATCACCGCGTGCGAGGTCGCCACGAAGGCCGGGTCGAGCACGAACTCAGCCACGCTTGGGAACCGCCGCCCAATAGTCGAAATCCAGGATCACGGCCGGGTTGTAGGCGCCCTCGGCGTCCTTGTCCGGGAAATCGTCGCAGGGGCGGTCCTTGGTCGCCACCAGGCGCAGGCGCAAAGCCCCCGCAGCGCCAAGATCGGCCTTGTCCAGCACCTGGCTCCACGCGAACACCGTACCGCCGGCGAAGAACGGCGCCACGTGCCGCCCGCCGTTGACGGCCAGGATCAGACCGGCGTTCTGCAGGCCGTTGAACGACAGCGCCTTGGCCGTCGAGATCACGACGCCGCCATAGACCAGGCGCTTGCCGGAAGGGTCCTTGGCGCGCTCGAACTGGTTGAAGTGCACCTTGGCGGTGTTCTGCCATAGGCGGGTGGCCATCTGGTGCTCGGCTTCTTCCACCGCCATGCCGTCGACATGGTCGATCTTCTCGCCGATCGCATAGTCCTCGAAGGCGTGCGGCGCACCGGCCAGCGACCAGTCATAGCCGGAGAAGTCCAGGCCCGGGGGCAGCACCAGGTCCGCTGGGGCGACGGCGCCAGCCAGGGACGGAACCGTCTGCTCGGCGACCTCCGTCTCGGCGTCGCGCTTGCGCACCATCACCCAGCGCACGTAGCTCAACACGGCTTCGCCGCGCTGGTTTACGCCGGTCGTGCGCACATAGACGACGCCGGTCTTGCGGTTGGAGTTTTCCTTCAGCCCGATTACGTCTGAGGCGGCGCTGAGGGTGTCGCCGGGAAACACGGGGGCCAGGAAGCGGCCCTCGGCGTAGCCGAGGTTCGCCACGGCGTTCAGGCTGATGTCGGGCACCGTCTTGCCGAACACCACGTGGAACGCGATCAGCGGGTCGACGGGGGCGGACATAAGGCCGCAGCCTTGCGCGAAGGCGTCCGACGAAAACAGCGAGAACCGGGGGCCGTAGAGAGCGGTGTAGAGCGCGACGTCGCCGGCCGTAACCGTGCGGGGCGTGGCGTGAACCAGCCTTTGCCCCAGCCGGAAATCCTCGAAATAGTTTCCGGGATCGGTCTTGCTCATCGTGCCCCTCGCCCCTGGCGCTGCTTATCGTTGTTCAGCCGACTTTGCCGCAGTGCAGCGAAACGGGAAAGAGGGCTTGAGGCGGGGCCGCTACGGGTCTAGACCGCGCCCCGAGATTTCACTGTCCACAGCCTTGATGGAGACCCCATGGCTCGCGCGAAGATCGCCCTTATCGGCGCCGGCATGATCGGCGGCACCCTGGCCCACATCGCCGCTCGCGAAGAGCTGGGCGACGTGATCCTGTTCGACATCGCCGAAGGCACCCCGCAGGGTAAGGCCCTCGACATCGCCGAAGCCTCGGCCGTGTTCGGCAAGGACGTGGCCCTGAAGGGCGCCAACGACTACGCCGACATCGCCGGCGCCGACGTCTGCATCGTGACCGCCGGCGTGCCGCGCAAGCCGGGCATGAGCCGCGACGACCTCTTGGGCATCAACCTGAAGGTCATGAAAGCCGTCGGCGAAGGCATCAAGGCTCACGCCCCGAACGCCTTCGTCATCTGCATCACCAACCCGCTCGACGCGATGGTCTGGGCCCTGCAGCAGTTCTCGGGCCTGCCCAAGGAAAAGGTCATCGGCATGGCC
>NCDQ01000540.1 GCA_002280275.1 Caulobacter vibrioides
TGGTGCTGGGCCTGCGCGAGATCGCCGCGCAGACCGGGACCTGGATCGACATCGGCTCGGCCCTGGTGCGGCGCGAAGCTGGCGAGAAGGCCGCGAACCGCCAGGTGGTGATCGACCCGACGGGCGCGATCGTGGCGACCTACGACAAGCTGCACATGTTCGACGTGGATCTGCCGACCGGCGAGACGGCGCGGGAGTCCTCGGCCTATGAGCCCGGCGAAGCGGCCGTTGTGGTCGACACGCCTTGGGCCAAGCTTGGCCTGACCATCTGCTACGACATGCGCTTTCCCGCCCTGCACCGGGCCCTGGCCTTGGCCGGCGCGACTGTGCTGACGGTTCCGGCCGCCTTCACTCGCCCGACCGGCGAGGCCCACTGGGAGATCCTGCTGCGGTCGCGCGCCATCGAGACCGGCTCGTTCGTGCTGGCCGCCGCGCAGGGCGGCTTCCACGAGGACGGGCGCGGCACCTGGGGCCGCTCGATCGTGGTGGGCCCCTGGGGCGAGGTGATCGCCACGCTCGACCACGATGAGCCCGGCGTGCTGTTGGCCGATCTTGACCTGCCCGCCGCCGACAAGGCGCGCGCGGCGATCCCCGCCCTGAAGAACGCCCGGGCTTTCACCGGCCCGTGACCGTCACCATCTCAATCCCATGATCAAGTACGCGCTCCGGTGCGACCGGACTCATGAGTTCGAAGGCTGGTTCGGCTCCTCGACCGACTATGACGATCAGGCCGCGCGCGGTCTGGTCGAATGCCCCGTGTGCGGTTCCACAGGCGTCTCCAAGCAGATCATGGCCCCGGCCGTCGCGGGCACGAAGGCCCAGCGGTCCGCCGAGCCCTCCGTCGATCCCAAGATGCGCGAGATGATGATGACGGCGATGGGCGAGGTCCGCCGCCACGTCGAGGAAAACTTCGACTATGTCGGCGACGCCTTCGCCAAGGAGGCCCGCGCCATCCACGAGGGCAAGTCCGAAGAACGCGGCATCTACGGCGAGGCCTCACCGTCCGAGGTGAAGGCCCTGGTCGAGGACGGCGTCAAGGTCGCCCCCCTGCCCCCGGGTCCGCCGAAGAAGACCGAGGTCAACTGAGGGCTCAGTCCCCGAAGGTCCGTCGCCGGCCGGCGCGGATCGGGCGCTCTTGCTCGAAGGCCAGGGCCAGGGTCGGCGCGCCCGCGGCGTCTCTCAGGATCTGCACCGAGATCGCGCAGTCGTAAGGCTCACCGTTCTTACGGTAATTGCGAATGACGACGGTCGAGCGGTCGTCGCGGCGGATGGCGCGCGCCAGCGCCTTGCGGGCCGCCAGGGTGGTGCCCGCGCCCTGCAGCATGCGCGGTGTGCGGCCGATCATTTCCGAAGGCGCATAGCCGGTCATCCGTTCAGCGGCGGCGTTGCTGAACAGGATCTTCGGCCCGGTGGCCGAGAAGTCCACATCGGTGATGACGACGGCGGTGTCGCTGTCGGCGTACTGTCGCGCCAGATAGTCAAGCATAGGCTTCTCCGCTGGCCACCAGCATCGCCCGGCGCAATTAACGGACGATTAACCCCTCAAAATCGCAGACAAAATAACGCCTAGATGCGGCTAGGTGTCGCGACGGGCCGCCCCGGCGCAGCTCAATTATGGTTTTGTTTACGCCCAACACGGTTCCGTGAAGCTCCAGCGTAGTCAGCGAGCGGGAAGCAAAAGTGGCCGAGATCAAC
>NCDQ01000541.1 GCA_002280275.1 Caulobacter vibrioides
GTCGGCTTCGGCCCGCAGGCGGGTCTCGTCGAACCGGGCCTCGGCGGCGTTGGCCCGGGCCGAGGCGGCGGCGACGTTGCCGCGATTGCGGTCGAACAGCGGGAAGGGGACCGAGACGCCGGCTACCAAGGCGGTGGCGTCGTCGCCGGAAATGCGGCGCACACCCAGCGAGGCGGTGACGTCCGGGGTGGCCCGGCGCTGCTCGACGCTGACCAGACGACGGCTAGCCTCGCGTTCGGCGCGGGCCACTTCCAGGGCCGGCATGTCGGCGGGCGGAACCCCATCGGCCGTAAACGGGCTGGCCGGGGCGTTGAGCAGGCCGCCGGCCAGGCTGGTGTAGGCCTCGGCCACCCCGGCCAGAGCCGAGAGACGCGCCAGGGCCTCGATCGCGTCGGCCCGGGCGGCGTCGGCGTCGGCGCGCGCCGAGGCTTCGGCGGCCTGCGCCATCACCAGACGCAGATTGGCTTCGCGCCCGGCCTCGACCAGGGCGCGCGAGACGCCCAGGTCGTCCTGGGCCCGCTTGAGCGTCTGGGCGGCAAGATCGGCGCGGGCCTGGGCGGCCTCGGCGGCGGCGTAGGCGACGGCCAACTCATAGGCGAAGTCGGCGGCGGCTTGGCGGCCCCGCGCCTCGGCGGCGGTGACCTCGGCGTTGGCCGCCGACAGGCGCGCCGAGCGTTTGCCGCCCAGTTCCAGCGCCTGGGCCACCGACACGGTCGTCTCCATTCGATCGGCGCCGCTGTAGGGCGCCTTGCCGCCGAAGTTTTCGGCTTGGACACCGATCACGGGATTGGGCCGGGCGCGGGCTTGCAGGGCCATGCCCTGGGCTTCGCGGACGCCGGCCTGGGCCTCCTTCAGGCGCGGCGCGGTCGCGCTAGCCTGCCGCAGCAGGTCGGCGAAGGTTGGCGCGGACTCGGCCCACGCTGGCGTGTTCGCCCCAAGGACGCCCCACGCGGCGACCGCGAGGGCGAGGTGAGAGAGTCTAGACAGGATAGGCCCCTTAAGCTTTGGCCGGCGCGAAAGGGCGCGGGCCGCCTAACTGCGATTACGCAGCCCCAGAGCGACACCCTCGTCGTTGGCGGAGATTTTCGCGAGGGAGGGGTTTAGGGGACCGACAAGCGCTTGCGCGCGCGGGCGATCCGGCCCTCCAGGGCCTTGACCGTGATGTTCAGGCTGGCGGCGGCTTCCTGGTAGCTGAGGCCGGTGACAGCGGTGAGCACAAGGGCGGTCCGCAAAGCCTCGGGCAGGTCGTCCAGTCGGCGCGAAACCCGTTCGAGAGCCAGGCGATGATCGATTTGAGTTTCTGGGTCGGGGCCATGTCGCGAACGCGGTTCAACGCGATGGCAAAGAGCCAGGCGCGGAAGGGGCGTTGAGGGTCATAGTCGGCCAGGCGCCGCCAAGCGGCCAGGAAGACTTCCTGAACGATGTCTTCGGTTTCCGAGGCGGGAGTTCTGTAGGCGCGCGTCAGCTTGGCCACGGCGGGGCCGTGATGACGAAAGAGGTCGACGAAGGCCGCGCGGTCGCCCCCGATCGCGCGCGCGACGAGCGCGGCGTCATCGGCCGGGAGGCTCACTTGGCTCCGTCGGACAGCGCCTTCACCAAGGCGGCGTCGTAGGCCGCTCGATGGGGAGGATCCAGGCCCTCACGCATCTCGACGACGTGCCGCAGGGTGGCGCGCTCCAGGTCGGCGGCGGCGCTCTCGACGTCACGGCTGGCGGCTTCGACCTCAGGCGTCCAGCCCGGCTGCAGAGCGATGGCGCGGGCCAGCCGGCCGTTGGCGACCTTGACCCGCTGCTCGATCGCCGCGCGGCGCGCGATGTAGCCGTCCTCGCGCTGGGCCAGGCGCTGCTTTTCCTGGGCCGTCAGCGGAACTTCCTCATGGAGTTCCTGGTGCAGGTCGGACGGCGCGCGATGCGTCGATTGCAGCATCCAGTGCGCGCCCGAGACGATCACCGCGCCGGTCGCGCCGGCGACTGCCGCCGCGATGATCAGTCGGCTCCAATGCATGGATTTCACCCTGCATCTCGCGGCGCCAGCAGGTTCGAGGGCGAAACCGAGAAGGCGGCCGCGGGCCAGCGGGCGGCTAACTGGGTCTGCGGGCCCTTGATCATGCCCAGGCCGCCGGTGGTCGCCGCGCCGAACAGGGTCGCTACGACGAGGCACGCGGTCAGTTGCCGCCACTCGCGGCGCGACTCCACGGCGCTTGGCGGAAGCTCGCCGGCCAGACGCAGGGCCAAGGCCTCGGCCGCAGCAGCGGAAAGCTCCAACTGCGCCTTTGCGGCGCCCTTGAGCCATTTGTCGAAATCACTCATTTGAACCTCCATGCCGCGCTCCGGCGACGGATCGCTCGGACGCGTGCAGCACCTCGACCTTCTCCAAGGTTATGACGCCGATCTTGTCCAGGTCTGAAATCGAGTCCGTGAACGCCCGCAGCGCCGGTTCCTCGTCGATGATCTCGATCACCAGCGGCAGTTCGTCCGCCAGGTCGAACAATCGATGGGTATGGATCTGCGTCGAGCGACCGTAGCCCAAGCGTCCGCGCAGAACCGTCGCCCCCGCCAATCCAGCCGCGTGGGCGCGCTCGACGACCAGTTCGAACAGTGCGCGATCCCCGACGATGGCGCGCTCGTTGGTGTAAATCCGTAGCAGTCCCGCGCCGTGTCCGCTCTTCATCGCGCTTCTCCCTCGCTGGCGCCTGGATGGTTCAGGACCTCGCAAAGGAGTCTACGCAGCGCGGGCGCAGCCCCCACGCGCCGATGTTCCTTTTTTGATTCAGGTCCGACCTCTCGCGGTTTGACCCAATCGCAGGGCGCCAAAGCGATGGGCCTGCGCGGACTTTGCATCGGCCAAGGCCGCATCTCTGGGCGCAGTGCTCTAAACGCTCCGCTTCGAACCAGCCAAGTCAGGTAGTAAGCTTTGAGGTGAAACGGACCGGAACCGCGCCGGTCGCCCAGCGCTACCGAGGCATGAATATGCAATCCTCCCC
>NCDQ01000542.1 GCA_002280275.1 Caulobacter vibrioides
GGGATGGCGTTCGAGGAAGGCTGCGACGCGGTCCTCGTTCTCCTCGGTCAGCAGCGAGCAGGTCACATAGATCATGCGGCCGCCGGCCTTCACGAAGGTGGCGGCGTCTTCAAGCACGCTGTCCTGCTCGATCTGGCGTTTGGCCAGCTGGTCGGGCGACAGACGCCACTTGGCGTCCGGGTGACGGCGCCAGGTGCCCGCCCCCGTGCAGGGCGCGTCGACGAAGACGACGTCGATCTTGCCTTCCAGCCCCTTCAAGGGCGTGGCCTCGATCGGTGAGCGGATCTGCAGGTTGCGAACCCCTGCCCTCTGACCGCGACGGATGGTGTCGGCCAGGCGTCGGGCGTCGCTGTCGTGGGCGAAGATCTGGCCGCTGTTGCCCATGGCGGCCGCCAGGGCCAGGGTCTTGCCACCGCCCCCGGCGCAGAAGTCGAGAACCTGCTTGCCCTTCACCTCGCCCGCCACGGCGGCGGCGATCTGCGAGCCCAGATCCTGAACCTCGAACCAGCCCTTCGAGAAGGCGGGCACGGCCTCCACCGACGGCGTGCGGTCGGCGGCGGCGGGCGCGGGAATGCGGAAGGCGGTCGGCAAGACGCCGGCCGGGGCGGCGTCGATCAAGGCCAGCGCCTTGGCGCAGCGCTCGACATCGGTCTTCAGCGTGTTGACCCGCAGATCGACCGGCGCGCGCTCCGACAACGCCCGCATCTCGACCGCCTGATCGGCGCCCAGGGCGCGCGCCAGGTGCGGCTCCAGCCAGTCCGGATAGTCACCCGCCACGGGCGCCGGCGCGGCTTCGATGGAGACCGGCTCAGCCAGACGCTGGCGCTCGACGTCCGACAGGGCGCCGAAGCCGTGCTCCTCGGCGGCGGCCTCGGCGATCCGCTCGAGCGGCCACTTCCACATGAAGGCCAGGACGCCCAGCATAACGCCACGCACGCTGGCGTCGGCCATCATCCAGCCCAGCGAACGCTTGCGGCGCAGGGCGTCCAGCGCTAGGCCCGAAACGAAGGCGCGATCCTTGGACCCCGCATAGCGCGCGGTCTCGCCCCAGCGCTTCAGCGCCATCTTCACCGGAAAATGTCGCGCCTCGATCTCGGTGAGAACCTCGATCGCCGCTGAAACCCGTCCTCCGTCTCGCATCAGACCACCAGGGCCGCGAGCAGCATCAGGATCCCGACCATCGACGCCAGCCAGACCAGGCTACGAATAAGGGGCACGCCGAACGCATAGAGCGGCACATAGGCCGCGCGCGCGGCGACATACAGCGCCGCGCCATAGACCGTCAGATCCCCCAGGCGACCGCCCAGGTAATCGATGATCACCAAGGCCACGAAGAACGGAAAGGTCTCACGAAAATTGGCGAAGGCCCGCGTGAGCCGACCGGCCATGCCGGTCAGCTCGATCTTTTCATCGCGGGGACCGACGTTCCACTTCAAGCCGCGCTGCGGCTGGGCGGCGGCCGACGCCCAGAGCAGGTTGAAGATCCCGATGGCGACCGCCACGGCGATCATTTGCAGCTCGAAGGCCATCCGCATCGGCTAGACCGCGCTCGGATAGTTGGGCGCCTCGCGCGTGATCATCACGTCGTGGACGTGGCTTTCCCGCAGACCCGCGCCCGTGATGCGCACGAACCTGGCGCGCTTCTGCAGCTCGGGGATGGTCGGCGCGCCGAGATAGCCCATCGCCGCGCGCATTCCTTCTGGAAGTAGCGGTCGGCCGAGCCACGGGCCATGGCGCCCACCGAGCCCATGCCGCGATAGCTCTTGTACGAGCGCCCCTGGTACAGGAACACCTCGCCCGGCGCCTCTTCAGTGCCAGCGAACATCGAACCCATCATGGCGGTCGAGGCCCCGGCGGCGATGGCCTTGGCCAGGTCGCCCGAGTACTTGATGCCGCCGTCGGCGATGACGGGGGTGTTGCTGTCCTTGGCGGCGCGAACCGCTTCCATGATCGCCGTCAGCTGCGGCACGCCCACGCCCGCGACGATGCGGGTGGTGCAGATCGAGCCCGGGCCGATACCCACCTTCACCGCGTCGGCGCCGGCGTCGATCAGGGCGCGCGCGGCGTCATAGGTGGCGATGTTGCCGGCGACGATCTGGACGCGGTTGGCTTCACGCTTCAGGCGCGTCACCGCGGCGGCGACCTGACTGGAGTGGCCGTGCGCCGTGTCGATCACGACGACGTCGACGCCGGCGTCCACCAGCGCCATCGAGCGCTCGAAGCCCGCGTCGCCGACGGTCGAGGCCGCGCCGACCAGCAGGCGGCCCTTGTCGTCCTTGGCTGCCAGCGGGTGGGCCTGGGCCTTTTCGATGTCCTTGACGGTGATCAGGCCGACGGCGCGGTAGGCCTCATCAACGACGATCAGGCGCTCGATCTTGTGCTTGCGCAGCAGTTCGCGCGCCTCGCGGTGATCCACGCCTTCCGAGACGGTGATTAGGCCCTCGCGGGTCATCAACTGCGAGGCCGGGACGTTGGCGTCGCCTTCGAAGAGCATGTCACGGTTCGTGAGAATGCCGACCAGCTTGCCCGAGCCACGCTCGACCACAGGAAAGCCCGAGATCTTGCGGCGGGCCTTGATCTCGCGGATCTCGGCCAGCGTCGTGTCGGGATGGATGGTCAGCGGATTGATGACCATGCCGCTCTCGTAGCGCTTGACCTCGCGTACCTGGTCAGCCTGCTCCTCGTTGGTGAGGTTGCGGTGCAGGACGCCCATACCGCCGGCCTGGGCCATGGCGATGGCCAGGCGGCTTTCGGTCACCGTGTCCATGGCGGCGGACACAAGCGGAATGTTCAGACTGATTTCACGCGTGAACCGGGTCTCGGTCGTCACCTGGGTGGGCATGACGTCGGACGCTGCGGGTTCGAGCAAAACGTCGTCGAAGGTGAGCCCTTCGCGAATCTCCATCGGAGTCTCCATTTTGCGGCGCGGATATAGCCGCGAGGTCGACCGTTGTCGACCCGCCACGTCGCCGATTTGGAGATGAATCTTCCCCGGCGTCAGTCGGCGATGGCGTCCAGGCCCAGCCGCCCCAGCTTGGAAAGGACCGCCAGACCGTCTCCAGCGCCGATGACCTCATCCGCCTTGGGCTTTTCGATCAAGGTTCCATTGGCCCGTTCGAGGCGGACGACCAGCACGCCGCCACGCCGCTCGAACTCGCCGACCGTGACCTGCCGGGCGGCGAAGGACGCCGGCGCGGTGACGAGACCAAGGTCCAGTCCTAGCTGCGCCAACGCCTCGCTCTGATGAGCGGCTGGCGCGCGGGCCTCCTTCAGCCGATATGGGCCGGCATCACCACCTTGTCGGCGCCGGCCTGGACGAGCTTGCGCTCGGTCGTGGGTCGCTCACCCCGCGCGATGATCTCGATCTTCGGATTGAGGCTGCGCGCCGACAGGGTGATGAACACGTTCGCCGCGTCGTCCGGCAGCACGGTGGCCAGCACCTTGGCCCGCTCGACATGCATGGCGCGCAGCACGTCCTCGTCGGTGGCGTCGGCGTGCCGGCAGAGATAGCCCAGATCCCGCGCGTCTTGGCATCGCGCCTCATCGCGCTCGACCACGACGAAGCGCTCTCCCGCAGCCGCCAGTTCATTGGCCAGCATCAGGCCGATGCGGCCGAAACCACAGATGACGATGTGTCCGTCGAGTTTTTCGATGTCGCGTTCCACGCGCTTTCCGAAGAAATGTTCCAACTGAGACTGGGTCAGCGCCTGAACCAGCGCGCCCGTGACGACAATGACGCCGGTGCACCCGAACACCATCGTGGCCATCGTGACCGCGTGCAAGTAGTCGGTGTCGACAGGCCGAACCTCACCGTAGCCGACGGTGAAGATGGTCAGGGTGACCATGTATAGCGCGTCGCCGAACGACCAACCGGCGCGCATGTAGCCCTGGATCGCCACCCCCGCCACGACGAGAACGAAGGCGATCGCGAAAGCGAGGTTGCGAAAGGGCCGTGCGATCAGCCCGCCGATCACGC
>NCDQ01000543.1 GCA_002280275.1 Caulobacter vibrioides
AGCCGGTGACGGTGACGGCGGAGTCCGGGCCAAGCCACGAACTCGACGACATGACCCGGCGGTTCTGGATCGGCCTGGCGCTCACCGTACCGGTCTTCGCGCTGGAGATGGGCGGCCACCTCAGCGGCCTGATGATGTTGATGAGCCGCCAAACGTCCAATTGGATCCAGCTGGCGCTGGGGACGCCTGTCGTGCTCTGGGCCGGCTGGCCCTTCTTCGTGCGCGGCTGGGCCTCGCTGCGAACGCGCCAGCTCAATATGTTCACGCTCATCGCCATGGGCGTCGGCGTATCCTGGCTCTACAGCATGGTGGCGGTGCTGGCTCCCGGCGTCTTCCCGCCCGCTTTCCGCGACGCCGCGGGCGCTGTTCCGGTCTATTTCGAAGCGGCGGCCGTGATCACCGTGCTGGTGCTCCTGGGACAGGTCCTCGAACTGCGGGCCCGCGAACGGACCAGTGGGGCGATCAAGGCCCTGCTCAACTTGGCGCCCAAGACCGCGCGGCGCATCCGCGATGACGGGACCGACGAAGAGGTCACGCTCGACCTCGTCCTCGTGGCCGACCGACTGCGGGTCCGTCCGGGCGAGAGGGTGCCGGTGGATGGCGAGATCGTCGAGGGCCGCGTGTCGATCGACGAGTCCCTGGTGACGGGCGAGTCGATGCCGGTGACCAAGGAGCCGGGCGGCAAGGTCATCGCCGGCTCGATCAACAAGACCGGCTCCTTCGTGATGCGGGCCGAGAAGGTGGGCGCCGACACCTTGCTCTCGCGCATCGTGCAGATGGTCGCAGACGCCCAACGCAGCCGCGCGCCGATCCAGCGAATGGCCGATCAGGTCTCCGGCTGGTTCGTGCCTGCCGTCATCGCCGTGGCGGCCCTCGCTTTCGCCGCCTGGGCGATCGTCGGGCCAGACCCCCGGCTGGCCTATGCCCTGGTCGCCGCCGTCTCGGTGCTGATCATCGCCTGCCCCTGCGCGCTGGGCTTGGCCACGCCGATGTCGATCATGGTCGGGGTGGGCCGGGGCGCGCAGGCCGGCGTGCTGATCAAGAACGCCGAAGCCCTCGAGCGCTTCGAGAAGATCGACACCCTGGTGATCGACAAGACCGGCACCCTCACCGAGGGTCGGCCGGCCGTTACCGCCATCGAGACCGTGGCCGGCATCGATGAAGGCGAACTCCTGCGGCTGGCGGCCAGCTTGGAGCGCGGCAGCGAGCATCCCCTCGCCGACGCGGTGCTGCGCGCGGCCAAGGATCGCGGCCTGTCGCTGTCGGAGGCCGTCGACTTCGACTCGCCGGTCGGCCGTGGCGTGATCGGCGTGGTCGATGGCAAGAAGATCGTGCTCGGCGGCGCGCCGCTGATGGCCGAGCAGGGTGTCGACCTAACCGCGCTGCTGACGCAGGCCGAAGCCCTGCGCCAGGACGGGACGACCGCTGTCTTCGCGGCGATCGACGGACGCCTGGCCGGCGTGCTTGGGATCGCCGACCCGATCAAGCCGACCACGCCCGAGGCGGTGCGGGCCCTGCAGGCCGACGGCGTCCGGCTGGTGATGATGACCGGCGACAATCGCACCACGGCGCTGGACGTCGCCAAGCTCTTGGGCATTGACGATGTCGAAGCCGAGGTGCTGCCGCAGGACAAGGCCAAGGTCGTCCACAAACTGCGCGCCGAGGGCCGCGTCGTGGCCATGGCC
>NCDQ01000544.1 GCA_002280275.1 Caulobacter vibrioides
GTCGGCGTAGCGCTGCTCGCCCCAGGCCACGCGAAAGCTGCTCGGGGTTGCGCGCACCACGCTGGACACGGTGACCACCACCTGGGCCCGGCCGACCTGGGCGAAGGGGTCATTGCGGCGCGCATAGTCCGACAGCGCCGCCGCGCCGTCCGCGTCGGTGAAGTCATAGGCCCGCAGCCAGGCCTGGCGCATGACCACCGGGTCGGTGGAGACCGCCCGCACGTCGGTGATGAAGCGGGCCAGGGTCCAGGCGATCATCGGATCGGTGGCCCGCGCGCCCTGCACCGCCGGCGCGACGACCCGCGGCTCACCCAGACGATCGACCTCGACGACCCAGGGCGTGACCCCGCCGCGCAGGGCGAGACCCACCAAGCCCGCCGACAGGCCGCCCGACAGCGCCAGCAGGCTCAAGGCCATCAGCCGCCAATTGGCCGCCTGGACCCTGGCCGCGCCCATCCGCTCATCCCAAGCCTGGCCGGCCCGCTGATAGGGGGTCTCCGGCTGCGGCGTCGCGCCATAGCGCGCCGATCCCTTCAAGGGGTTCATCTTTAGTCCTCCTTCAAACTGGGTGCGGCGCCGCCGCTGTGACCGTCGCCGCCGCCGGCGGCGTGGAGGGCCAGGCCCACGCCATGGGCCAGAGCCTGCTTGTGCTGGAGGTCACGGGCCCAGGCCGGCGGAGCCGACGCGCCGCCTTCGCCGCCACCGCCCTCCTCGCCGCCACCGCGATCCTCCGCGCGCGGCTTGGGCGAGGGCGTCGCCGTGGCCGCGCCCCCGCCACCATTCCCGCCTCCGGGCGATGAGGGTCCAGACTGCGGCGATCGCTCGGGTCTGCTTCCCGGTCCGCCCGGCGGAAGCCGGCCACCCGCCGCCCCGCTGGCGGCGCTGCTGGCTCCGTCGGCGGCCAGGCTCGCGCCGCCGCTCACCGCCATCTGGGCGGCTGCCGCGCCGGCCATGGCCATGCCGCCGACCATCAGGCCGGTGCCGACCGCCGCGCCGGCCCCCAACTGCGGCGCGCCGGAGACCAGGCCCGAGGCGACGCCGGGTCCGAAGATCGACAGGCCCAGCAAGGTCAGGGCGGCCAGGGCCATGGCCAGGACCTCTTCGAGGGTCGGCTGGCCGGAGGCGGCGCTGGTGAATTCCGAAAACAGCGACGAGCCGATGCCGACGATCACGGCCAGGACCATGACCTTGACGCCAGAAGCGATGACGTTGCCGAGCACCTTCTCGGCCAGGAAGGCGGTGCGTCCAAGGAGCCCGAACGGCACGAGGACAAAGCCCGCCAGGCTGACGAGCTTGAACTCGATCAGCACCACGAAGACCTGCACGGCCATGATGAAGAACGCGACGATGACGAACAGCGCCACGATCAGCAGGATCAGGATCTGCACGGTGTTTTCGAAGAAGCCGGGAAAGCCGCCCAGCTCGCTGGCCGCCTGCAGGATCGGCTTGCAGGCCGAGAGCCCCAGCGCCGCCAGCTTGCCCGGCCGCAGAAAGTCGTCGGCCGACACCCCTGCCCCGCTGGCCTTGAGGCCAAGGCCGGAGAAGCTCTTGAGGACGATCCCTGTCAGGCCATGGAAGTTGCCGATCAGGAAGGCGAAGAACCCCACATAGAGGGTCTTCTTGACCAATCGGGCGATGACGTCTTCGCCCGACGCCCAAGCCCAGAAGAGCGCCGCCAGGGTGA
>NCDQ01000085.1 GCA_002280275.1 Caulobacter vibrioides
CGAATGCGACCAGCCCGCCCAGCCGCCGACGAGGCCGTAGGGGTTGCGCTTGTAGACGTGCAGGGTCGGCGAGATGACGGTGCCGTCGTCGTTGGGGCCATTGAAGCTGGCGACCTTCAGGTCGCCCTGGACGCCGAAGCCGCGGGTCTGGCCGGCGACGGCGGCTTCGCCGGTCCAGGTCTCGACCCGCGGGCTGGGGGTGCCGGGGTTCAGCCGGGCCTTGCCGTATTCGACGCCGACATAGCCGCGCAGGGCCTGGCCTCGCGGGCGGTTGGGGTACTGCGGCTCGGCGTAGCCGCGCAGGCCGTCGGCGCGCGGCGGCGGCGCGTACTGCGGCTGGGCGTATTGCGGCGGGTAGGCGGGCTGGGCGCAGCAAGGCTGCGCATAGGCCTGAGCCGGGGCGTAGGCGGGCGCCGGCGGATAGCCGGGAGCGGCATAGGCCTGAGCCTGGGCCTGCGCTTGGGCCTGCGCGGCGCTGGCGACCAGGGCGCTTGACGCGAAGAGGGCGAAAACGGCCCGTTGCATGATTCCCCCGCGACCTCGCGTTCCACCGCAGAAGGCCGTCGGCATGGTTTCCTATTCGTTAAGGATATTCTTCATCCGGCGTTTTCCTTGACCGGGCGGCGGCGTGCGACCAAGTTCCCGCCGGGCCAGACGGCCGGGCGGCCGCGGCCCTGAGCGATCAGGGTCGAGGAAAGTCCGGGCTCCACGGCGACAAGGCGGCGGGCAACACCCGCCGGGAGCGATCCCAGGGATAGCGCCACAGAAAGTAAACCGCCTCCGGACTTCGGTCCGAAGGTAAGGGTGAAAGGGTGCGGTAAGAGCGCACCGCGGACCTGGTGACAGGGACGGCATGGCAAGCCCCGCCTGGAGCAAGACCAAATAGGGACAGCGCGCCTGAGGCTTCGCGCTAAGGGTAGGGCCGTCGCCGGCCTGAGTTGTCCGGGTAGGTCGCGAGAACCACGCCGCAAGGCGCGGTCCAGAGGAATGGTCGCCACGTCCGGGGTACACCCCGGGCGGACAGAACCCGGCTTACAGGCCGTCTGGCCCATTAAAATCCATCATCCTCGGCCAACGAGCCGCAGGCGAGGCCGAGCCGAGGACCCAGCAGGCGCGACCTATGCCGCGCCGCTGACCCAGCTTCGCCGCTGAGCGGCTGGGTCCTCGGGTCTCCGCTTCGCTGCGCCCGAGGATGACGAGAGGACCGAGTTCCCGCTCCGATTCCTTTCCGTTCACGGCCCAATAACCTGTTCCATGTATGTTCCGCTATTCTGAATCCGTCCCCATCAGCCGCAGATATCGGGCCTGAAAACGGGGTTCGGTGTCATTGTCTCCCAGTTGATCCCATGTTAACCCAATGACGCCCACGCGCTGGCCGCGCGTTGCGGAGCGCCTATGGCGTTCCCGGGCGCCAGGGGAGCTTGAAGGGGCGTGTTTCTCTCGACGTTCGAGAAGCAGCTGGACGTCAAACGGCGCATCGTGGTGCCGCAGGAATTCCGCGCCCTCGTCTCCGGCCCCTTCGACGGCGTGTTCTGCTTCCCCTCGATCGAGTTCGACTGCCTTGAGGGGGGCGGCCAGGCCCTGTTCCAGCAGTACAAGGCCCTGATCGACGAGCTGGCCTTCGGCGACCCGGTCCGCTCGGCGCTCGAGGCGACCGTTCTGGGCGGCATGAGCCGCCTGGCCTTCGACACCGCCGGCCGCATCACCTTGCCCGAAGCCCTGTGCGACCAGTTCGGCATCACCGATTGGGTCGCGGTGGTGGGGCTGGGCGACCGGTTCCAGATCTGGTCGCGGGACGCCTTCCAGGCTCACCGTGATCAGCAGCGGCAGGTTGCGCGCGAGGGGCTCGCCGCCCTGCGCAACGCCCAGCGCCTGGCCAAGGCGGCCGCCGCATGAGCGACGCCCCGCACCTTTCCGTGCTGCTGGACGAGGTGGTCGAGGCCATGGCCCCGGCCCCCGGTCGCCGGCTGGTCGACGCCACCTTCGGCGCCGGCGGCTATACCCGCGCCCTTCTGGAAGCGGGCGCCGACGTGGTGGCCTTCGACCGCGACCCCTCCGCCGCCCGGTTCGCCGGCCCCCTCGCCGAGGCCTTTCCCGGCCGCTTCACCCTGGTCCAGCGGCGCTTCTCCGAACTTGAGGAAGGTCTCGCCGACGCCGGTCTCGACCGCTGCGACGGCGTCTGCTTCGACCTCGGCGTCTCGTCGATGCAGCTCGACGAGGCCGAGCGCGGCTTCTCCTTCATGCGCGACGGCCCCCTCGACATGCGGATGGGCGACGAGGGCCCGTCCGCCGCCGACCTCGTCAACAGCACGGACGAGACCGAACTCGCCCACCTGATCTGGACCCTCGGCGACGAACGCGGGTCGCGGAAGATCGCCAAATACATCGTCAACCGCCGCGCCGAACGCCCCTTCGAGCGCACGCTTGATCTGGCCCATGTGGTCGAAAAGGCCCTGGGCGGGCGCAAGGGCGCGCCGGTCCACCCGGCCACCCGCACCTTCCAGGCCCTGCGCATCGCCGTGAACGAGGAACTGGCCGAGCTTCAGGCCGGCCTGGACGCCGCCGAGCGGGTGCTGGCCCCCGGGGGGCGCCTCGTGGTCGTCACCTTCCATTCCCTCGAAGACCGCATCGCCAAGGGTTATTTCGCCGAGCGGGCCGGCAAGACCCCCGGCGGTTCGCGCCATCTGCCCCCGGCCCAGGCCGGCCCGCCCCCCAGCTTCGACCTGCTGTTCAACGGCGCCCGCAGCCCCAGCCAGGCCGAGGTCGCCCGCAATCCCCGCGCCCGGTCGGCCAAGCTGCGCGCCGGGGTCCGCACCGCGTCGCCGGCCTGGAGGCGGGCCGCATGAACGTCCTCAGGACCCTCTTCAACCGCCGCCTGCGCGGCTTCCGGGTCATCGAGGTCGTGGCCTGCGGCTGCCTCGCCGTGCTGGTCCTGAGCGTCTACATGACCAAGGCTTCGGCCGGCCGCGAGGCCTCGGCCATCGCCGGCATCAACCAGGACATCGCCACCGAGCAGAAGCGCCTGCGCCTGCTCAAGGCCGAGCTGGCCCACCTGGAGCAGCCCCAGCGCCTCGAACGCCTGTCGACCCAGTACCTGGCGCTGGCCCCGGTGCCGGCCAGGCGCGAGACGGTGCCGGACGGCCTGACCGAGGTCGCCCGCCAGGCCGGCGCTGAACGATCCGTCGCCGACGCATCGGGAGGCGCCCGATGAGCCTCGACGCCCCAGGCCCCCGCGTCCATCCCAACTTCGCCCAGGCTCTCCGCTGGCTGGGCGAGGGCGTCTGGCGGGTCGAGCACGCCTTCGAGCGCTCGAAGGCCGAGGCGCGACCCGCCGACGACACCCGCCTGCGCATCTTCTTCATCCTGGCGATCTTCGCCCTGGCCTTCTCGACCCTGGCCTTCGAAGCGGCCCGCGCCGCCCTGTTCTCCAAGGCCGGCGGCTCGGGCCTGAGCGCCCCGGTCCCGGCTGAGGCCAGGGCCGACGTGATCGACCGCCAGGGCCGGCTGCTGGCGCTCGATCTCCCTCACTTCGGCCTCTATCTCGATCCGCGCGAGGTCTGGGACACGGAGGAGACCCGCCGCGGCATCCGCGCCGCCCTCCCCAAGCTCTCGGCCGAGCGCCTGGGCAAGGCCCTGAAGTCCAACCGCCGCGAATATCTGATCGGCGGCCTGACGCCGCAGGAGCGCGCCCGGGTCCACGACCTCGGCCTGCCCGGCGTGATGTTCGAGGAGGAGGGCCGGCGCGTCTATCCCCTCGGCCGATCCGCCGCCCACCTGATCGGCTTCTCGGATTCCGGCGGCCACGGCCTGGCGGGCTCGGAGCGGGCCCTCGATGCGCCGATCCGCGCCGGCGCGGGCGCCGGCCACGCCTCCGCCCTGTCCCTCGACCTGCGTGTGCAGGCGGCGCTGGGCGATGAGCTGCGCAAGGGCATGGCGGCCCACCAGGCGACGGCGGCCGTCGGCCTCGTCACCGACGTCCACACCGGCGAGATTCTCGGAATGGTGTCCCTGCCGGACTTCGACCCCAACCGGCCGGGCGAGGCGGACCCCAACACCCTGGTCAACCGGGCCGCGGCGTCGGTCTACGAGATGGGCTCGACCTTCAAGATCTTCACCTTCGCCATGGGCCTGGACGCGGGCGTGGCCAATGTCCGCACCACCTTCGACGCCTCGGTGCCCCTTAAGATCGGCAGCCGGGCGATCCACGACTATCACGCCGAGAACAAGGTGATGTCCCTGGAGGACATCTTCATCCACTCCTCCAATATCGGCACCGCCAAGCTGGCCCTGTCGGCGGGCCAGGAGAAGCTGGCCCGCTATTTCCGCGCCTTCGGCCTGCTTGAGCCGGCCAAGGTCGAACTGGCCGAATCGGCCCGCCCGATCACCCCGCGAAGGTGGGACCCCGACACCGTGGCCTCGGCCTCCTTCGGCGCCGCCATCTCGGTCAGCCCGCTGGCCGTCGCCGCCGCCACCGGCGCCATCATGAACGGCGGGACCTACGTACCCCTGACCATCGAGAAGCGCGCCCCCGGCTACAAGCCTCAGGGCCACCGGGTGGTCAGCGCCGAGACCTCCCGGGTCATGCTCGACCTGATGCGGATGAACGTGCTGCGCGGCTCTGGCGGCAAGGCCGACGCCCCGGGCCTGCGGGTCGGGGGCAAGACCGGCTCGGCCGAGAAGGCCATCAACGGCCGCTATGAGCGCGAGCGCCTGGTGTCGTCCTTCGCCGCCGTCTTCCCCACCGACGGCCGGCTGGAGGCGCCGCGCTACATGGTGCTGATCCTCTATGACGAGCCGAAAGGCACCAAGGAGACCTTCGGCTTCCGCACGGCCGGCTGGAACGCCGCCCCGACCGCGGGGCGGGTGATCGACCGCATCGCCCCCTTCCTCGGCGTCGCCCGCGCCCCGGTCACCCCCTTCGCCCCCTCGCGCAGCGCCGCCACGCCCGTTGATGACGAGTCCACCCGGGGCGCGCTATGAACAGAGACAAGCGCCTTTCCGACCTGACCGGCCACGCGGGCCAGCCCGACCCGCTGATCACCGCCGTCACCGCCGACAGCCGCAAGGTGGGGCCAGGGACCCTGTTCGCCGCCCTGCCGGGCTCCAGCGCCCACGGCCGCGATTTCATTCCCGCCGCCATCGCCGCCGGCGCCGCCGCGATCCTCTCCGACGAGACCGCTCCCGAGACCAGCGCGCCCGTGGTCCGCAGCCCTGACCCGCGCCGGGCCTACGCCCTGGCGGCCGCTCGCCTGCATGGGGTGCAGCCGCCGGTAGTGGTCGCCGTCACCGGCACCAACGGCAAGACCTCGGTCGCGGTCTTCTGCCGCCAGATCTTCGCCCGCCTCGGCCACAGCGCGGCCAGCATGGGCACGCTTGGGGTGCAGGCGGGCGGCGAGGCGCTGACCCCGCCCGGCCTGACCACCCCCGACGCCGCCGAGGTCGCCCGCTGGGCCGCCGAGTTGGCCGGACGCGGCGTCACCCACCTTGCCGTCGAAGCCTCGTCGCACGGCCTCGACCAGCGCCGCCTCGACGGCCTGACCCTGACCGCCGCCGGCTTCACCAACCTGACCCGCGACCACCTCGACTATCACCCGGACATGGAGGCCTATCGGGCGGCCAAGCTGCGGCTGTTCGAGACCCTGCTGCCCCGCGGGGCCGGCGCGGTCCTCAACGCCGACGCCGCCGACTTCCCGGCCTTCGCCGCCGCCGCCGTGGTCCATGGCCACTCCATTCTCTCGGTCGGCGAGCAGGGCCAGACCCTGAAGCTGGTCTCGGCCACGCCCACGCCCCGTGGCCAGGACCTCGTGGTCCGCACGCCGGAAGCGGAGCACCCCATCGCCCTGCCCCTGGCCGGGGTGTTCCAGGCCTCGAACGCCCTGGTCGCGGCAGGCCTGTGCATCGCCGCCGGCGAGGACGTGGCGGCCGTGCTGAAAGCGCTGGAGCATCTCGAAGGCGCTCCCGGCCGGCTGCAGCGCGTCGGCGCCGGGCCGCGCGGCGGCGAGGCCTATGTCGACTACGCCCACACTCCCGACGGCCTGAAGACCGTGCTGGAGGCCCTGCGCCCCCACGCCCGCGGGCGGCTGATCGTGGTCTTCGGGGCCGGCGGCGACCGGGACAACGCCAAGCGCCCCCTGATGGGCGGCCACGCCGCGGCCCTGGCCGACCTCGCCATCGTCACCGATGACAACCCGCGCAATGAGGACCCCGCCGCCATCCGCAAGGCCGTGCTGGATGGCGCACCCGGCGCGCTGGAGGTGGCCGACCGTAGAGCCGCTATCCGCGCCGGGGTCGAGCAGCTGCGCGACGGCGACGTGCTGGTGATCGCCGGCAAGGGCCACGAGCAGGGCCAGACCATCGCCGGGGTCGTCCACCCCTTCGACGACGTGACCGAGACCCGTAAAGCCCTGGAGCAGGTCCATGCGTGATCCGCTCTGGACCTCTCTGGAAATCTCCACCGGCACGGGCGGTCTGTGCGACGCGCCCTTCACCGCCACCGGCGTGTCCATCGACACCCGCACGCTGGAGCCCGGCGACCTGTTCATCGCCCTGGCCGGCGAGCGCGACGGGCACGAGTTCCTCGATATGGCCTTCAGCAAGGGCGCGGCCGGCGCCCTGGTCTCGCGCCCGACCACCTATCCGTCGGTCCACGTCGCCGACACCTTCGTCGCCCTGGAGGCCCTGGGCTCGGCCGCCCGCGAGCGCGCGGCCGGCGCCCGGCGCGCCGCCGTCACCGGCTCGGTCGGCAAGACCAGCGTCACCCAGGCCATCGCCGCCGGGCTGCGGCTGGCCGGGCCCAGCCACAACGCGGTCAAGTCCTACAACAACCATATCGGCGTCCCGCTTACCCTCGCCCGTATGCCCGCCGACACAGCCCGGGCCGTGTTCGAGATCGGCATGAACCACGCCGGCGAGATCGGGCCCCTGTCGCGCCAGGTCGCCCCCCATGTGGCGGTGGTCACCGTGGTCGGCGCCGTCCACGTCGAGAACTTCCCCGACGGCGAGGTGGGCGTCGCCAGGGCCAAGGCCGAGATCTTCGAGGGGCTGGAGCCGGGCGGCCTCGCGGTGCTCAACGCCGACGACGCGTGGTTCGAACTGCTGGCCAAGGCGGCCCTGGAGCGGGGCCTCAACATCGTCACCTTCGGCGCCGCGCCCACCGCCGACGCCCGCCTGGAGGGCTTTTCCCTGTCCGGTGAGGGCGCGATGGTCAGCGCGCGCCTCCACGGCGTCGAGATCCGCTTCCCCATTGCTCAGACCGGCGCCCACTGGGGACCCAACAGCCTGGCGACCCTGCTGGCGCTGGAGGCCCTGGACGTGCCGCGGGAGACGGCGCTCGCCGCCCTGCACGCCTTCGCCCCCCTGGAAGGGCGCGGCGCGGCCCGCACCGTCGAGACCCCGGGGGGCCCGATCGTCCTGGTCGATGAGAGCTACAACGCCAATCCGCTGTCCATGGCCGCCGCCCTGGCCAGCCTCGGCGCGCGCCCCGCGACGGGGCGCCGCATCGCGGTTCTCACCGACATGCTGGAATTGGGGCCCGATGCGCCCGCCCGCCATGCCGATCTCGCACAGCCCCTCGCCGCCGCGAGCGTCGACCTCGTTTTCGCCGCCGGCCCCCTGATGCGATCCTTGTGGGACGGTGGGAGGCGCTGCCCGCCGCCCGCCGCGGGGCCTATGCCGAGACGGCCGCCGATCTTGCGCCCCAGGTGCGCGAAGCGGTTCGCGCCGGCGACGTGGTCATGGTCAAGGGCTCGAACGGTTCGAAAGCCTCGCTGGTCGTCAGGGCGCTGGGCGAAGCCGCAAAAGAAGAGGGCCGCTAGGGATGCTTTACCTTCTCTACCAGCAGCTGGACCCGGGCGAGCACTACATCCCCTTCTTCAACCTGATGCGGTACCTGACCTTCCGCACCGGCATGGCCCTGGCCACGGCCCAGCTGGTCTGCGTGTTGATGGGCAGCCGCTTCATCCGCTGGATCCAGGCCAAGCAGGGCCGCGGACAGCCGATCCGCGCCGACGGCATCCAGAGCCACATCACCGAGAAGCGCGGCACCCCCACCATGGGCGGCTTCATGATCCTGGCCGGGGTGCTGGTCGGCACCCTGCTGTGGGCCGACCTGACCAATCCCTACGTCTGGATCGTGCTGATGGTCACCGGCAGCTACGGCGTGCTGGGTTTCCTCGACGACTACGCCAAGGTGACCAAACAGACCACGGCCGGGGTCTCCTCCGGCGCCAAGATCGTCGTCCAGTTCGTGGTCGCGGCCATCGCCACCGTCCTGATCATCCGGGCCGGCGGGGTGATGCCGGCGGCCCCGGGGCTGGAGACGTCCATCGCCTTCCCGGGCCTGAAGCAGGTGCTGCTGAACATCGGCTGGTTCTACGTCGTCTTCGGCATGGTGGTGATCGGCGGCTTCTCCAACGCCGTGAACCTCACCGACGGCCTCGACGGCCTGGCCATCGTGCCGGTGATGATCGCGGCGGCCGCCTTCGGCCTGATCACCTATCTGATCGGCAACATCCGCTTCGCCGACTACCTGCAGGTCCACTACATCCCGGGCACGGGCGAGCTCGCCATCCTCTGCGGCGCCCTGATCGGCTCGGGCCTGGGCTTTCTCTGGTACAACGCCCCTCCGGCCAAGATCTTCATGGGCGACACCGGTTCGCTGGCCCTGGGCGGCGCGCTGGGGACGATGGCGGTCGCCACCAAGCATGAGATCGTGCTCGGCATCATCGGCGGCCTGTTCGTGGTCGAGACCCTCTCGGTGATGATCCAGGTCGGCTACTTCAAGGCCACCGGCAAGCGCGTCTTCCTGATGGCGCCGATCCACCACCACTTCGAAAAGCTCGGCTGGAAGGAAAGCACGGTCGTGATCCGGTTCTGGATCATCTCCGTCATGCTCGCCCTGGTCGGTCTCGCCACCTTGAAGCTCAGATAGGGGAGGGCGCAGCGTCGTGATCCCCGTCCGCGGTTTCGAAGGCAAGCGTGTCGCCGTGTTCGGCCTCGCCCGCACCGGGCTGACGGCCGCGCGCGCGCTGATGGCCGGCGGAGCCGTGGTCTCCCTGTGGGACGACAAGGCCGTCGCCCGCGCCGAGGTGGCCGCGGAGGGCCTGCCCCTCGAGGATCTGAGCCTCGCCGACTGGACCCAGTTCGACGCCCTGCTGCTGTCGCCCGGCGTGCCCCTGACCCACCCTCAGCCGCACTGGACGGTGCAGGCGGCCCAGGCCGCCGGGGTCGAGATCATCGGCGATGTCGAGCTGTTCGCCCGCACCCTGGCCGCCACCGCCGAATGGAAGCGGCCAAAGGTGGTGGCCATCACCGGCACCAACGGCAAGTCGACCACCACCGCCCTGCTCGGCCACATCCTCAAGGCGGCGGGCAAGGACGCCCGCATCGGCGGCAACATCGGCGTCGGCCTGCTGGGCCTGCCCGACATGCATGGCGGCGCGGTCTATGTGCTGGAGCTGTCGTCCTATCAGCTCGACCTGACCCACAGCCTCAAGGCCGACGTGGCGGTCCTGCTCAACATCTCCCCCGACCACCTCGACCGCCATGGCGGCATGGAGGGCTATGTCGCCGCCAAGCGCCGGGTGTTCCAGAACCAGGGCAAGGGCGACACCGCCGTCATCGGGGTGGACGACGCCTACGGCCAGCGCATCTGCACCGACCTGATCGCCGCCAACCGGCGCACCATCCGCCCCGTCTCGGCCTGCCGCTCCATGGGCCGGGGCGTGTACGTCCTGCAGGGCGTGCTCTACGACGCCACCGGTGAGCGCGTTGTGGAGGTCGCCGACCTGACCCGCGCCCGGTCGCTGCCCGGCCGCCACAACCACCAGAACGCCGCCGCCGCCTACGCCGCCGCCCTGGCCCTGGGCGTGGCGCCCGAAGAGATCGCCGCCGGGCTGATGAGCTTCCCGGGCCTCGCCCACCGCATGGAGGACGTCGGCCGGGGCGGGATCGAGCCCCTGCGCGACCTCTTCCCCCGCATCGAGAAGGCCTATCTGATCGGCGAGGCGGCCCTGGATTTCGCCCGCACCCTCGGCGACACGCCCCACAGCCGCTGCCCCAGCCTCGAAGCCGCCGTCGCCGCCGCCCACCGCGACGCCGCCGACAAGGGCGAGGAGGCCGTGGTCCTGCTCTCCCCCGCCTGCGCCTCCTTCGACCAGTTCCCCGACTTCGAAGTCCGTGGCGACGCCTTCCGGGCCGCGGTGCAGGAACTCTCCGTGGGCCAGCCGGCGGCGGCGCGGGCTTAGGAATTCTTCCCCTCCCCCTTGAGGGGAGGGCGACTCGGCGCAGCCGAGCGGGGCGGGGGGACGTTTCCGCCGAACTGCCCTTTTGACTTTCTACCCGCGCTCTCCGCCGGCCTCCCCCCGCCCCGCGGGGCTGACGCCCCGTCGCCCTCCCCTCCGGGGGGAGGGGAAGACAAGCCCCCGCCACCCGCTTGCGCACCCACCCCCCGATGCTACGGTTCCGCCCCTCGGGGAGGAGCCCACATGGACAACGATCGCAAGAAACTGCCGGCGGAAGCCGTCGATCTCTACTCGCGCTACATCCACGGCGAGATCAGCCGCCGGGCCTTCATGGACGGGGCCAAGAAGTTCGCGGTCGCCGGCATGACCACCGCGGCGGTGGTCAAGTCGCTGATGCCCGACTACGCCCTGGGCCAGCAGGTGCGCGGCGACGACGAGCGCATCAAGGCGACGTGGGAGACCATCCCGGCCCCGAACGGCCATGGCTATATCCGCGGCTACTTCGTCCGCCCGTTCAGCGCCGACACCCGCACCGAGACCCCGGCCAAGCTGCCGGGCATCCTGGTCATCCACGAGAACCGGGGCCTCAACCCCCACACCATGGACGTGGCGCGCCGC
>NCDQ01000086.1:0-7607 GCA_002280275.1 Caulobacter vibrioides
TCGATCACCACCTTGGCCGGACCGTCGGGCTCGACCGTCAAGTTCTCGATGTTGGTCATGAAGCTGATCATGTCCATGCCGGGCGGCGGGCGAGTAGCGATGATCGTGGGGTTCTGGGCTTGGGCGCAGCCGGGGAACTTGGCGTTGATGGCGTCGGCCACACGGCGAGCGGTGGTGAAGTCCGGATTGCGCAGGGTCAGGCGCATGATGTCCATGTTGACCATCTGGAAGCCGGTCTCGCGCTCGATAACGCCGCCGCCGGCGATGCGGCCGGCCGTCGGAACGCCCTTGGTGACCGAACTGCCCGAGGCGCCGCCGGCCGAGACCGAACCCGTCTGCACCGTGCCCTGGGCGACCGCGTAGGTCTGACCGTCAGCGCCCTGCAGGCTGGTGACCAGTAGGGTTCCCCCCAAGAGGCTCTTGGCGTCGCCCAGGGTGGCGACGGTGACGTCGACCTTCGAACCCGCGGCCGAGAACGGCGGCAGGTTGGCGGTGACCATGACCGCGGCGGTATTCTTGGTGTTCAGATTGTTGTCACGGACATTGACGCCCTGGCGCTCCAGCATCGCCTCGAGGCTCTGCTTGGTCATCGGCGCGTTGCGCAGGCTGTCGCCGGTGCCGTTGAGGCCGACGACGATGCCGTAGCCGATCAGCTGGTTCTCGCGAACGCCCTCGAAGGCGACGATGTCCTTGATCCGCGACTTGGCCAGCGCCGGCGCGCCGACCAGGCAGGACGCGGCGACCAGGGCGGTCAGAACGGTGCGAAAGAATGAACGCGGCATGGCTGTCCCGTGGCGGGGAGACGTCCCCGCGCCGCCCCATGCCAGAAGCGGGCCAGTTTTATGAACGCGTCCAAGCCCTTGTGACTCAAGGGATTCCACAATGGACGAGGGGCAGGATGGCGCCTCACGGCAGAATCTGCCCGGCATTAACCATACTTCAAGCGGCGGGACTGATAGTGCTGTACGCAGCGAGGTGAGTGACTCGCGCGCTTGGCTTTTGGAGCTGTCGGATGAAGGTTTCCAGCACGGGGGGCGTCTCGGCGACCGGCGCGTCGCGAGCCAAGCCGGCCGGTGGTTCGTCAGGCTTCTCGCTGCCCTCGGTCAACGCCGCCAGCGGCGCGGCCAGCACGGCCTCGGTCGGGGGGCTGACCGGCGTGGGCTCGGTCGACGCGCTTCTGGCGCTGCAGGCCGCAGGACCCGTCGGCGGTCCGCTGGAGCGCCGCAAGCGTGCGGTGCGTCGCGCCGACAACATCCTCGATATTCTGGGCGAGGTCCGCATCGCTCTGATCGATGGCGAGATCTCTCCAGGCGCCCTGGATCGACTTTCGCGCGCCATCCGCGAGCAGCGCGAAGCGACCGATGATCCTCGGCTGGAGGGGGTCTTGAACGAGATCGAGACCCGGGCGGCCGTTGAACTGGCCAAGCTTCAGTTCAGGACGAGCTAGCATGGACCGTGGGGGCGTCCTTCAGGCGATCATGCCGCTGACGCTGGCCCCACGCCCCTCGCTGGCGTCCGCCTTTGCCGGAAAAATGAAGCCTGACGGGCGAACGCGCGCTTGTGAACGCATCACTAACGCGAGGTTCATTGAACGCGGCTCACCTTTTGGTATAAGCACGCGGCCTTCGAGGGCTGAGTTCATTGGGGCGTGAGGCGTTAATGCAAACGGCCACAGTTCTAGTAGAGAAATCCAACTACCGTCCTTCCGAGGACGAGCCTTTTATGAACGACCGGCAGCTTGAATATTTCAAGCAAAAGCTGCTGGCTTGGAAGGAAGAGATCCTCCGCGAATCTCGCGAGACGGTTTCCCATCTCCAGAAAGAAACCGAGAATCACGCCGATCTGGCCGATCGCGCGTCCTCGGAAACTGATCGGGCTCTTGAGCTTCGTACCCGTGATCGTCAACGCAAGCTGATCTCCAAGATCGACCAGGCCCTGCGCCGCGTCGAGGACGGCTCGTATGGCTATTGCGAGGAGACGGGCGAACCGATCGGCCTGGCCCGACTGGAAGCTCGCCCGACGGCGACCATGAGCGTCGAGGCCCAGGAACGCCACGAGCGTCGCGAACGCGTCCACCGTGACGACTAAGCGCTGACTTGGCGCGCCCTTCGGGGTGACTGATGTGTTTTCAAGCGGCCTTGGGTGGGGAGCCCAAGGCCGTTGCTATGAGGACCTTATGGGGGGCGCTAGTCGCATAGAGCGCCGATGACCCGTTCGACGCCCCGAGTGATCGAGGCGCTTTCACGCCCCAGTTCCTGCAGCCCATCTGAAACAGACCTCTGGAACACGCCCAACTCGTTCAGCAGCCCGACCACCCCGGCGCTGTCGCCCGCCAGTCGCGCGCTCTCGACCTTCCCGACCACACGGGTCATCTCCAGACCGGCGGCCAGGCGGCGCATGTCGACACAGGCCTGATCGAAGCGACGCACTCGGGGCGCGACCGCGCGGACGCCGGCGCGCGCCTCTGATCTATAGCGAGCTGCGAGACCTTCGAGCTGGGTAAGGTCAAGAATCCGGTCTTCATCGGGATCTGTGTCGTCGCCAAGCTCTTGGCGGAACCGCGCGGCCATTTCCGACTGCACGCGGGCCGCGCCGAACAGAAAGAGCGCGGCGGAGACGCTTTGCTCCACCGCCAAAGAGGCGGCGGCGAATTCCGCCATGCAGTCGGCGAGTTCCTCCACGATGGCGCGATAGTTTCCAGCGATGCTGCCGACCGCGACCGCGCGGGCGCCCAGTCGTGCGGATTGCACCTGAAGGCTCAAGGGCAGATGACGACTGCCGACATAGCTCGCCTGGATGCGCTCCATTCGCCGAACGTTGTCGGCGGCGGTGATCTGCAGGTCTAATAACGTCGCAATGCCGCCGTCGCACGCACGACCCAGCCGCGCATCGCGATCCAGGAGCTCCTGGCCCAAAGCGCGTCCCATGAAGGCGGGGTAGTCGCCAAAACCCATTCGCACGAGCTTGCTCTCGAGACCCTGAAAGCTCTCGCAGGGCGGCAGGGCTGTCTCGATTTCTCGCTGCTGGGTCTCGGCGTACAACGCCCGCGCCGCCTCGAAATGCGCGCCCTGCGGCCGGATTCGGACTGAGAGATAGCCCCCTTCAATCGGCGAGACGATCGCATAGACCCAATAGTGCGCGCCGGCGCGCGACCGGTTCTTCACATAGGCGCCGATCGGTCGTCCGGCTTTGATGGCGCGCCAAAGCGCGTGGAAGACGGCGCGCGGAGTGTCCTCATGGCGCACGATCTTGTGCGGCGCGCGAAACAGTTGCGACCAGCCGTAGCCGCTGACTCGCTCGAAGACATCGTTTCCCGACTCGATCAGGCCGGCGGCGTTCGTTCTCGAAAAGAAGATGTCCTCATCGCCAAAACAGACCTGCTCTGCGCCATCTGTGGCGGTGCGATACGCGGACATGGACATGCGAGCGGGTTAACCAAAGCGTTTGAACCGCCGCCTGATTGGGACGGCTCGCCTCTGCAACCTTTGATGCAGCGCAAGAGAAACGCGTCACGTCCCCGCTTTGAGAACAACGGTCGCCCGATTTCGGTTTGTTACGACACGGCTCTTGCAAGGGCGTGCGGCCCGCTGGACAGTCGGTCTCATGATCAAGCTTTCGACCTTTCGCTGGGCCGTCGCGGCGGCCGTTGTCGCCACGGGATCCGCCTCCATGGCCCACGCCGCTGATCCGCCGGCGACCGAGCGTTGGTGGAGCCACGTCAAGGTTCTGGCCGATGACGGCATGGAAGGCCGCTTGGCGGGAACGCCCGGCTATGACCGCGCTGCGGCCTACGTCGCCGACCGCTTCGCCGCCCACGGCCTCAAGCCCGCCGGAACGCAAGGCTATATGCAATCGGTGGCGTTCACCGTGCAGCGCGTCGTTCCGGATCGTTCCAGCGTCACCCTGACCGCGGGTGGCGTCTCGACGCCGCTAGTGCTGGGCGAGGACCTGGTGTTGACCGCCCGCATTGCTCAACCGGCCAGCCTGGAGGACGCGCCGCTGGTCTTCATCGGCTATGGCCTGCACATGCCGGAAGCCGGACACGACGACTTCGCCGGCGTTGATCTGCGCGGCAAGGTCGCTGTGGCGCTGAGCGGCGGTCCGTCGAACGTTTCAGGCGCTCTGCGTGCTCACGCCGCCCGCGAGCGCTGGGAGCCGCTGCAAAAGGCGGGCGCCGTTGGCCTGATCACGATCCAGAACCCCAAGCAGGTCGAAATACCCTGGGAGCGTTCCAAGCTGCGCGCCGTCGAGCCGGTGATGCGACTGGCGGACCCCATGATGAACGCCGTGAAGGGCGAGTTCTTCACCGCCGCCATGAACCCCGCCATGGCCTCGAAGTTGTTCGCGGCCTCGGGCCGAACGCTGGGGGAGCTGCTGGTTCTGGCTGACGCTGGCAAGGCCGTGCCGGGCTTTGCGCTGAATCAGAGCGTGCGGGCCACGGTGGCGCGCGAGACGACCAACGCGGTCTCGGCCAATGTCGCGGCCCTGTTGCCGGGCTCGGACCCTGTGTTGTCCAAGGAGTACGTCGTTCTCACCGCCCACCTGGATGGCCTGGGCGTCGGGACGCCGATCGATGGCGACGCGATCAACAATGGCGCGATGGATAACGCCAGCGGCGTCGCCTCGCTGATTGAACAGGCCGCCGCCCTGAAGGCCGGCGCGCCGCCCAAGC
This sequence comes from Caulobacter vibrioides, assembly GCA_002280275.1. GTDB lineage: Bacteria > Pseudomonadota > Alphaproteobacteria > Caulobacterales > Caulobacteraceae > Caulobacter > Caulobacter vibrioides_A. The sequence goes on from NCDQ01000086.1 coordinate 4,673, forward strand.
GCTCGATCCTCTTCGTGGCGGTCACCGCTGAGGAGCAGGGTCTGCTGGGGTCGCAGTACTTCGCCGAGCGGCCGACCGTGGCCAAGACCGCCATCGTCGCCAATGTGAACATGGACATGTTCATGCCGTCCCGCCCGGCCTCGAACATCATCGTGATGGGCGAGGAGGAATCGACCCTTGGGCCCGTCGCGCGTCGCGCCGCGGCCAGCCAGGGCTTCACGGTCATGGCCGACCCGGCGCCCAATCAGCTCAGCTTCGTGCGCTCCGACCAGTACAGCTTTATTCGCACAGGCGTCCCGGCCCTGGCCGGTCGTCTGGCCCATCCGGTCGGCTCTCCCGAAGCGGCCGCTGACCGCCAATGGCGCGCCGAGCGCTATCATGGGCCGAAGGATGATCTCTCCCAGCCCTTCGATCTGCCGACGGCGGTACGTTTCAACGCCTATATGGCGGCGCTGATCCGCGAGATCGCCAACACGCCCGAGCGCCCGCAATGGCTGCCGACCAGCTTCTTCCGACGGTTCGCCACGGGGAAGTAGTTCACCACAGCGTCTTGGCGGCCCGTTGCGGCCAGTCCTGGTCATACGCCTCGCCGCCGACCTCGCCGGCGGTCACGGCGGCCAGCATGGCGCCCGGTGTCGGTAGGGTCTGAGGGTCCACCTGGCTTTCCATCGCCCAGAGACCGGAGCGCACGATCGCGCGAGCGCATTGGAAGTAGGCTTCCTCGATGGTCACCACCGTCACGGTGCGCGGCGGCTTGCCGTCGACGGCGAAGCTGTCGAGCAGCGCCGGATCGGCGCTCAGCACCGCGCGGCCGTTGACTCGAAAGGTCGTGCCCGAGCCTGGGATTAGGAACAGCAGCGCCACGCGTGGATCGCGGACGATATTGCGCAAGCTGTCGAGCCGGTTGTTTCCCCGCCGGTCCGGCAGCATCAGGGTGCGCGGATCGGCGATGCGGACAAAGCCGGGCAGGTCGCCGCGCGGACTGCAGTCCAGGCCTTCGGGGCCGACTGTGGCTAGGGCCACGAACGGCGAGGCCTGGATCAGCGCGGCGTAGTGCGGGGTGATGTGGTCGGTGACCTTGACGGTCGACGCTGGAACCGGCGCGGGCTGGTACAGGGCCTCTAGCGCCTCGACGGTGGTGATCTCGTGCATCGCGTCCTCCCGTGCGCCCGCTTGTACGGGGCGCGAAAGACGCTCGCAACTCAGGCCGCGAACGCGCGCGCGCAGGCCTCGGCCAGATGGCGCGGCGAGATCGGCTTGTCGACCACCGGCTTGAGGCCGTCCCGCACCTGATCGGCGTTGCCGGTGACATAGACGACCGGGATATGCCCCAACTGGCGCTGGATGGCTTCGACGGCCTCGACGCCGGTGCCGCCCACGATGCGGTAGTCGGCGGTGATCAGATCCGGGGGATTGGCCAATGCAAGGGCCAGCGCGTCGCCGGGGCTGTCGGCGATATCGAAACTGGTAAAGCCCTGCTCCGCCAGGAGGGCTTCGACCTCGAACGCGACGAGGATTTCATCCTCGATGATCAACACGTGTCGGGCCTTCTCGTGCTCGGTCATCGCCGCAGCCTTCTCCGTCGTCCCAGGACCTACTTCAATGTCGTGTTGGCCTCATAGGCTAGTCGCGTTTTCGTGATCTGATGAGAAGCGGCCGTCTTTCACGCCGCTTCGGCTGTCTCGGGCCGTAAAGCAGGGTATGAAATGGGAAAACAAGCCTTAGTAGGAGCGCCCCTTGTCTTTGATCCTCACCGAGAAGCGTGGCCATATCGCCATCCTCACCTTGAATCGTCCTGACGCCATGAATGCGCTGGGCGCGCCGGGCGATGGCGACCAGGTGGCGGCGGCCTGTGAGGCGATCAATGACGACCAGGACATCCGCTGCGTCATCCTCACCGGGGCGGGCAAGGCCTTCTCGGCCGGCGGCGACGTCAAGGCGATGAAGGCCCGCGAAGGCGCGTTCGGCGGCAACGGCGTCAAGGTGCGCGACGGCTACCGCAAGAACATCCACCGCATCGTCCGCGCCATCTATGGCTTGGAGGTTCCCTCGATCGCGGCGGTCAACGGCGCGGCGATCGGCCTGGGCTGCGACGTGGCCTGCATGACCGACATCCGCATCGCCGCAGACACCGCGCGGTTCGGCGTCACCTTCCTGAAGCTGGGCTTGATCCCCGGCGACGGTGGGGCGTGGCTGATGCCGCGCACCGTCGGCATGAGCCGCGCGGCCGAGCTTTTGTTCACTGGCGACGTCATCGACGCGGCCAAGGCCGCCGAGTGGGGTTTGATCAGCAAGGCTGTCCCCGCTGGTGACCTGATGGGTGAGGCTCTGGCCCTGGCCGAGCGGATCGCCCAGCAGCCGCCGCACGCCCTGCGCATGGCCAAGAGCCTGCTCAAGCACGGCCAGACCGCCAGCTACGACACGCTGATGGAGATGAGCGCTGCGGCCCAGGCCATCGCCCATCACACCGAGGACCACATGGAAGGCGTCGACGCGATCCTCGAAAAGCGCAGCCCTGTGTTCAAGGGCGCCTGAGGTCATGGGCAAGGAGGCGAGCGGCGTCTGGGGCCAACTGTCCGACGGCGAGAGCGAGGGCAAGCTCCTGTGGGAGCCGCCCAAGCTGATCTTCCGTGGCGCGGTGCGCGGCATCTATCAGGGCCACGCCCTCAAGAACGTCCGCGCCGAGGGCGATGACCTCGTTTTGAGCGACGGCACGCGCTTCACTCTGGAGCCCGGCCTGGCCGACAAGTGGGTCCACGCCATCCTCAACCCGCCCTCGCGCCTGGACAAGCTGGGCGTGAAGCCCGGCATGACGGTGGTGATCGACGGCGTCGAGGACGAGGCCTTCCTCGAGGAGCTCTCGAGCCGCGTGGAGCCGGTGGAGGCCGAGGAGGGTATCGATCTCCTGTTCCTGGCCGCCGAAGACCTGGCCGAT
>NCDQ01000086.1:7612-8177 GCA_002280275.1 Caulobacter vibrioides
GGCCGACAAGGGGGCGATCTGGGTCGTCTCGCGCAAGGGCAAGGGCGCGCCGCTGAAGGACACCGACATCCTCGGCGCGGCGCGCGGCCTGGGGTTCTCGGACACCAGGGTCTGCGGATTCTCGAGCACGCACACGGCGCTGCGGTTCGTGAAGCGCAAGGGCGGGTGAGGGGGCGGGGGCGGTGTTCGTTGGCCGGGCGCTGTTCTCCGCTCCGCTTTCAACCTGTTGGCCAGAGCCAATAGACCGACCTCCCCGGCGACACGTCCGTGCGGCGAAGCCAATGCCGGGGCCCAGATTCAGCCGCGGAGTTTTGGGCCGATGCGCCATCGCTCCGGGCTGAACCGATGAGCGTCGCTGGGTTCGATCTGGATCCCGGCATTGGCTTCGCCGCACTGACGTGTCGCCGGGAAGGTCGGGTTTCTGAAGGGGCGTTAGGGACTGGTCACGACCCGGAGCGGACGTCGCGAAATACCCCTCTCTCTTAGAGAGAGGGAGGGGCCCAAGCGAAGCTTGGGAGGGTGAGTGGTTACACCCTTGGCCGGCGTGCCGGCACAGAGTCCCCAG
>NCDQ01000545.1 GCA_002280275.1 Caulobacter vibrioides
ATGGTGCGGCCGGCATCGTTTCCTTCAGTGAGCCGCCGGGTGCGAAGCTTCTGTTCCTGGAGCCAACGCCAGTCGGCGACCACCTCGAAGCTGGGCGCGCGTAGCAGGGTCAGGTGATCGATCCGGGCGAACAGGTCCTGGTAGCGACCAGCCAGGGCGTCGTTCGCATAGGTCCGCCAGACGCCGGCCGGGTCCTCCTCGGCCTCCAGTCTGTTGATGGGCGTGGCGAGAGTCTGGGTCGACTCCGGCAAGGCTCCCACGCACCAGCCTTCAAACAGGATCAGGTCGACCGGGGCCTTGATAACCGGCCAGCTCGCCCTCGGCGCCGGCTCGTCCTGGGCCTTGTCGAACCGGGGCAGGGCCACCTCGCCGTTTCCCGAAAGGTCTTCGAACAGCTTGAGGCCCTGAGCCACGTCATGGGTTCCCGGTGGGCCGCGGGTGGCCAAGAGGGGGTGGATGTCGGCGCCCAGTTGCGCCCGCGCGGCGCGGGGGAGGTAGAGGTCGTCCAGCGACAGCACCGCCACTTTCAGGCCACGCCTACGCAACAGTCGCGCCAGCGCTTCGCACAGGGTCGACTTCCCCGAACCCTGCGCTCCGCAGACCCCGGCGATGGCCGGCCCACGACGGCCTGCCGCCAGGGCGGCCAGACGTTGGGCCAGGGGCTCGGCCACCGTCTCAATCGTATGGCGGTAGCCCGGGGGCAGGGACTGCTCGCGCAGGAAATCGTCGACCCAGTCCGCAGGCTCGGCCATCTAGGTCGCGGCGCGCCAGGCGGCGAAGGCTTGATCCAGGTCGTCCATCAGATCAGCGGGATCCTCCAGACCGATATGGAGCCGGATGAGCGGACCTCCATAGTCGCCGGGCGAGTTGCGACCAGCCAGCTGTGGATCGCAGTCAATGGCCAGGCTCTCGAAACCGCCCCACGAAAAGCCCAGGCCAAAGATCTTCAGCGCATCGAGAAAGGCCGCCGTGGCGGAGGGCCGGCCCGGGGACAGGGTGAAGGCGAACAGACCGCAGGCCCCACTATAGTCGCGACGCCAGATGTCGCTCCCCGGGGCGTCTGGCAAGGCTGGGTGCAGCACCTGGTCCACCTCGTCGCGGCTCTTCAGCCAGCCGGCGATCTGGCGCGCCGAGCTGTCGTGGCGGGCCATGCGGGTCGCCAGGGTCCGTAGGCCCCTGAGCATCTGGTAGGCGTCGTCCGGAGATACGGCCCAGCCGATGTTCAGCACGCCATCATCCAGGGCCTGGACTAGGTTCGGCGCCTTCACGGCGGCCGAGCCCATGAAGACATCGGAGTGGCCGCCCACATATTTGGTCAGGGCCTGGACGCTGATATCGACCCCATGGTCGAGGGGTTTGAACAGAAGGCCCGCCGCCCATGTGTTGTCGATGAGGGTCAGGATGTTGCGCGCCCGGGCGGCCGCGGCGATCGCCGGAACGTCCTGGAACTCGAAACTCAGGGACCCCGGAGACTCCAGCACAATCAGCCGAGTGGAGGGACCGCATGCGGTCATGAGCGCGTCGGCGTCCAGCTTGGCCGGATAGTAGCGAACACCTACGCCGTAGCGCCTCAGAACCGTGTCGCAGAACCTGCGCGTGGGCTTGTAGATCGTGTCGACCACCAGCACCTCATCCCCAGCCTTCAGGACAGCCAGCAGGGCGCCCGTGAGCGCCGCCA
>NCDQ01000546.1 GCA_002280275.1 Caulobacter vibrioides
CCGGGAGCGTCTTGCCCTCCATCCATTCCAGGAACGCGCCGCCCGCCGTCGAGACGAAGGTGAAGTCGGCCGACACGCCCGCGTGGTTCAGGGCCGCGACTGTATCACCACCGCCGGCCACCGCTACGATTTTACCCGATTTGGCGAGCAAGGCGGCATGCTTCGCCGCCGAAACGGTCGCTTCGTCGAAAGGAGGCACCTCGAAAACGCCCAAAGGGCCGTTCCAGATCAAGGTGACGCTTTGGTCCATGGCCGCCAGCAGACGCTTGGCGCTCTCGGGGCCTGCGTCCAGGATCAGGTCGTCGGACTGGACCTCGCCCAGCGCGCGGACAGCCGTCTCGACGCCCGGCGTGACCTTCTTGGCCACCACGACGTCGACCGGCAGCAGGAGTTCGCAGCCGGCGGCCTTGGCCTTTTCCATGATCTCCCGAGCGGTGTCGGCCAGGTCTTTTTCGCACAGCGAGCCACCGACGTCGTGGCCCTGGGCGAACAGGAAGGTGTTGGCCATGCCGCCGCCGATCGCCAGACGATCCAGCTTGGCGACCAGGTTGTTGAGCAGGTCGAGCTTGGTGGAGACCTTGGAGCCGCCGACGATGCCGATCACCGGCTTCTTCGGATTGCCGAGCGCGGCGTCCAGGGCTTCCAGCTCGCGCTGCATCGACAGGCCCGGATAGGCCGGCAGCAGCTTGGCCAGGCCTTCGGTCGAGGCGTGGGCGCGGTGGGCGGCGCTGAAGGCGTCGTTGACATAGACGTCGCCATTGGCGGCCAGGGCCTTGGCGAACTCGGGATCGTTCTTCTCTTCGCCGGCGTGGAAGCGGACGTTCTCGAGCAGGGCGACGCCGCCGTTCTCGAGGCCGTCGACGACCTTGGCGGCTTCAGGCCCGACGCAGTCGTCGGCGAAGGCGACCGGCGCGCCGAGCAGGGCCGCCAGCGGCTCGGCCACGAAGCCCAGACTCATCTCCGGCACGACCTTGCCCTTGGGACGGTCGAAGTGGGCCAGCAGCACCACCTTGGCGCCTTGCTTGGACAGATAGGCGATCGTCGGCAGCGCTGCGCGCAGGCGGGTGTCGTCAGCGACCTTTCCCCCATCGACCGGCACGTTGAAGTCCACGCGGACCAGGGCGCGCTTGCCGGCGAGATCGGCGGTGTCGAGGGTGCGGAAGGGCATCGGTCGTCCTGAATATCGAGCAAGGAAAACCCCCGCTCCTAGAGGAGCGGGGGCTGGGTCTTTCAGTTCCTTAGAGGAACTTCGCCATTTCAAGAGCGGTGTCGCTCATGCGCGTCGCGAAGCCCCACTCGTTGTCGTACCACGACAGCACGCGGGCCAGCTTGCCTTCGATGACCTGCGTCTGGGGCAGGGCGGCGGTCGAGCTGGCGGCGATGTGGTTCAGGTCGGTCGAGACCAGCGGATCGGTCGTCACAGCCAGGACGCCCTTCATCGGGCCGTCGGCGGCGGCCTGCAGGGCCTTGTTGATCTCGTCGATCGAGGTCTCGCGGCCGGTGACGACCTTCAGGTCGATAACCGAGACGTTCGGGGTCGGGACGCGGATCGACGAGCCGTCCAGCTTGCCCTTCAGTTCCGGCAGGACAAGACCCAGGGCCTTGGCGGCGCCCGTCGAGGTCGGGATCATGCTCAGGGCCGCAGCGCGGGCGCGATAGAGGTCC
>NCDQ01000087.1 GCA_002280275.1 Caulobacter vibrioides
TGCGAACCAGCCGGGTCAACCGGCGGTCGGGGCGGCGGAGGACCGATGGCCAGGCAGAGGCTCAGTTTCCTGCAGATCTGGAACATGTGCTTTGGATTCTTCGGAATCCAGATCGGTTTCGGCCTGCAGAACGCCAACACCAGCCGCATCTTCCAGTCTCTCGGCGTGGATGTGAACCATCTGGCCATCCTGTGGATCGCCGCGCCGGCCACCGGCCTGCTGGTCCAGCCCATCATCGGCCATTTCAGCGACAAGACCTGGGGACGTTTTGGACGTCGCCGGCCCTACTTTTTCTGGGGCGCGATCCTGACCACCTTGGCGCTCCTGGTCATGCCCAACTCGCCCACGCTGTGGGTGGCGGCGGCGGCGCTGTGGATCATGGACGCGTCCATCAACATCACCATGGAGCCGTTCCGCGCCTTTGTCGGCGACAACCTGCCCGACGAGCAGCGCGCCACTGGCTATGCGATGCAGAGCTTCTTCATCGGGCTGGGCGCGGTGTTCGCCTCGGCCTTGCCCTGGATGCTGACCAACTGGTTCGACGTGGCCAACACCGCGCCCGCCGGCCAGGTGCCGGACTCGGTGCGGATCGCCTTCTACACCGGCGGGGCTGGCCTGCTGTTGGCGGTGCTTTGGACGGTGTTCACCACCCGCGAGTACAGCCCCGAGCAGCTTTCCGCCTTCGAGACCGCCGAGCGCGAAGCCGCGGGGCTTGGCGCGCTTGTGGAGGCGGAACCGTCGGGCAAGGCCTATGTCGCGCTTGGTCTGGGCGGCGTCGTGCTCGGCGCCGCTCTGGCGCTGGTTGTCTTGAGCGCCGGCCTGGAGAAGGAGCTCTATGTCCTGGCCGCGCTCCTGTTCGCCTTTGGCGGAGCGGGCGTGGCGGGCGCGTGGTTCAAGCGGATCGGCCGAACCGATAACGGCTTCTCTGAAGTGTTGGCCGATGTCTTCCGTATGCCCAAGACCATGCGCCAGCTGGCCGTGGTGCAGTTCTTCTCGTGGTTTGGCCTGTTCGCCATGTGGATCTACACGACGCCCGCCGTGGCGACGGTCCACTTCGGCGCGGTCGACGCCTCGTCGAAGGCCTACAACGAGGGCGCCGATTGGGTCGGCGTGCTGTTCGCCGTCTACAACGGCGTAGCGGCGCTGGCCGCGCTGGTGATCCCGCTGATGGTCAAAGCCACCAGTCGCCGCGTCAGCCATGCGGCGTGCCTGGGCCTGGGTGCGCTGGGCCTCTTGTCGTTCCTGGTGATCCGCGATCCTGGCCTGCTGTGGATCGGCATGGTGGGCGTCGGCTTCGCCTGGAGCTCGATCCTGTCGGCCCCGTACTCGATCCTGGCTGGGGCGCTGCCGGCGCGGAAGATGGGCGTCTACATGGGCATCTTCAATGTGTTCATCGTCGTTCCGCAGTTGCTGGCCGCCACGCTGCTGGGCCTGATGCTGAAGACCTTCTTCGGCAACCAATCCATCTTCGCGCTCGCGCTGGGCGCGCTTTCCTTCGCGCTGGCCGCCGCCGCGACCTTCCTGGTCCGCGACCGTGTCGCCGGCGTCCCCGCCTGATCCTTATCCTTCAAGCCTGACGAGGTCCTCGCCATGCGCACGCTGAAAACTCTCGCCCTGGCCTCGGCTACGGCCCTGATCGCCACCGCCGCCCAAGCCGCGCCCACGACCTGGGCCTATTCGGCCAAGACTGGCGTGGGCGCGTCCTACGAGGCCTATGTCGACGGCGCCTACAAGGCGGGCGGCAAGACCGGGGCGGTGTCCAAGGTCTGGTTCTCGATCGCCGACGGCGTCCTCACCGAGACGATGTACGGCCTGATCCACGAGGCCCAGATCAAGCAGATGCGGGTGGCCGTCGAGACCGCGACCGGTCTGGCGATCGAGGGCGCAGACACGACCTCCAAGACCGAATACCTGCATGTCGACGCCGCCGGCCGGGCGCTGTCGCCGGCCTACAAGATCACCACCACCGATCGCCAAGGCCGCTTCGTGATCGAGAAGCGTATCTTCACCGATCCCGACCGCAACGCGCTGTTCGTGCGCGTGACGGTGACCGCCCTGAAGGGCGCGGTCACGCCGACCCTGCTGCTGGAGCCGCACATGGCCAACACCGGCGGCAATGATGTCGGCGCGGCCTCGGCCTCGGCGCTGACGGCGAGCGAGGGCAAGGCGTTTCTCAGCCTGAAGGCCAGCAAGCCGTTCACCAAGGCCTCTGCCAGTGTGTTGAAAGATGGCGACGCCCTGGCCGCGCTGAAGGCGACCACCGGCTCGGCCGAGGGCGCGATCGTCCTGGCCGGGCAACTGCCCAAGGTCGCCAAGTCCGAGACCTTTGACGTGGTGATCGGCTTTGGCCCCGACGCCAAGGCCGCCGACCAGACTGCCGCCGCCACCCTCAAGACCGGCTATGCCGAGGTGCTGGCGCGCTACAATGGCGAGGGCGCGCACGTGGGCTGGGAGGACTATCTGGCCTCGCTGAGCGAGCTGCCGCGTCTGCGCGAGGCGTCCGAGGACGGCGGCAAGCTGTTGCAGGCCAGCGCCCTGATGCTGAAGGTGCAGGAGGACCGCACCCACGCCGGCGCCCTGATCGCCTCGCTGTCCAACCCCTGGGGCGATACGGTCGACGCCACCAAGTCCTCGACCGGCTACAAGGCTGTCTGGCCGCGCGACTTCTATCAGTGCGCCATGGCGCTGGCGGCCCTTGGCGACAAGGAAACGCCGCTGGCGGCCTTCCACTATCTGCCCACGGTCCAGGTCGGTCCGAAGACGCCGGGCAATAAGGGCGACGGCGGCTGGTTCCTGCAGAAATCGCATGTCGACGGCACGCCTGAGTGGGTCGGCGTCCAACTCGATCAGACGGCCATGCCGATCATGCTGGGCTGGAAGCTTTGGAAGCTGGGCTGGCTGCCGGACGCCGAGCTGAAGGCGTTCTACGGCAAGATGCTGAAGCCGGCGGCCGACTTCCTGGTCAAGGGCGGCAAGGTCAATCTGGGCTGGAACACCGCGACCATCACCCCGCCTTACACCCAGCAGGAGCGCTGGGAAGAGCAGGGCGGCCATTCGCCGTCGACGACCGCCGCCGTGATCGCAGGTCTCGTCGTCGCGGGGGATATCGCCGACGCCGCAGGTGACGCCGATTCAGCCGCGCTCTATCGCCAGACCGCCGACGACTACGCCGGCAAGCTCGAGGCCCGGATGGTCACCACGAAGGGAACCTTCGGCGACGGCTATTACTATCTGCGCCTCAACAGCGACCAGGATCCGAACAACAAGAGCCCGGTCGAGGAGCGCAACGGCCAGGCCCCCGTGGCCGAGGACAAGATGCTGGACGCCGGCTTCGTGGAGTTGGTGCGCTACGGCGTTCGCCGCGCCGATGATCCAGCGATCCTCGCCAGCCTGCCCGAGCTGGACGACGAAGCGCTAGAGGACCTCTACCGGGTTCGCTACAGCTTCAAATTCCCTGGCGTAGAGGGGAGCTTCCCCGGCTGGCGCCGCTACGGCGTCGACGGCTACGGTGAGGACACTCAGAGCGGCGCCAACTACGGCGCCGACAACCAGATGCGTCCTGGGCAGCGCGGGCGCGTGTGGCCGATCTTCACCGGTGAGCGTGGGCATTACGAACTGGCGCTGGCGGGACTCTCGGGCAAGCCCGATCCTGCCGCCCTGACGAAGATCCGCCAGACCTATGTGAAAGCGATGGAGTTGTTCGCCAACGACGGCCTGATGATCCCCGAACAGGTCTGGGACGGCGTCGGGGCGCAGAGCGCTCATGGCTATGTCCGGGGCGAGGGGACCGATTCGGCCACGCCTCTGGCCTGGAGCCACGCCGAGTACGTGAAGCTGCTGCGGTCGGTCAGTGACGGGCAGGTCTGGGACAATTATGCGCCCGTGAAGGCGCGCTACGCGCGCTAGAGGGGGCGAAAAGTGCGCGACAATGTCGCGGTCGTGCATTCCTGAAACGTGGTTAACGGGGCCTTAGGCATTGGGCCGTGAACTTGGGCGTAATCGCCTAGCTCACGGCCGGAGGCCTTTGATATGAAAGCGTTCCGTCGACTGACCATCGCCTGGAAACTGATCCTCGTGGCGGGTCTTGCGATCGGACTTCTGCTTGTCGCGGCGGCGGTGGCGGTGTCAACGCATACCGGTGCGATCGTCTCTAAGCTCTCAAGCCAGTATGCCAGCGCAGTCGGCGACGAGGCGATCGACAAGGTCCGAGCGGACATCGAGGCCGCCGCCGCCGCAACGCGAGCCATGCGTGGCTCTATCGCGGGCGCCCACGAAGCGGGGCTGACCGGCCGTGACAAGTATATGGCCATCGTCAAATCAAATGCGCAGGCCACCTCGAGCGTGATGGGCGCCTGGTTCATGGCTGAGCCTAACGCCTTAGATGGAATGGACTCAGAATATCGAGGTGATAGCTCTTCAGCCTCGAATAAGGATGGCCGTTTCTCTGTCTACTGGGTCAACGACGCGGGCAAGCCGATCCTCGAGCTCGAGGCCGACGGTAGCGATTTCCAGGAAGCCTACTACACCGACGTCGCAGGGAGCGGCGAACCTCGGCTGGTCGAGCCCTATCTTGAAACCATCAAGGACACCGAAGTCGCCATGACCTCGGTGGCCTACCCCGTACTATCGGGCGGCCGTCTTATCGGGGTCGCGGGGCTGGACATGTCCCTCGACAATCTCTCGCGCATCCTTGGGGAGATGCGTCCGCTGGGCGAAGGCCGGGTCATGTTGTTGTCTTCGAGCGGTCAGTGGGTCGCTCACCCCGAAGCGGCTCAGCGGATGAAGCTCTATGCTGATGCTGACGCCGAGCGAGTCAAAGCGGTGCTCGCCGGCGGCGACATGGTCGAGATCCGCGGAATGACAATAGGCGGAGAACCGATCATTCGGATGGTTCGTCCTATCATCATGCCCGAGCTGGACGCTCGCTGGGCGCTTGTCATGGATGTGCCAGTTTCGGCCATTACCGGACCTGCAGATCGCCTGGCCAAGTTCCTGTTGGCCGGGGGGCTGTTGATTACGCTGAGTGTTCTGGGGGCGCTGTTCCTGGCGAGTACGACCTTGGTGAAGCGTCCGCTCACGGGCCTGACACGCTCGGTCGATCGGCTTAGCGCTGGCCAGTACGATCAGGCCGTGCCGGGCGTCGATGGCGGCGATGAGATCGGCGCGATCGCGCGGGCGCTCGATGGTTTCCGCCACGATCTGGCCGACGGTCAGCGCCGGCGCGCCGAGCAGGAAGCCGAGCGGGCCGCCGCCGAGATCGAACGACAAAGGCACGCAGAGGAAGCGGAAGCCTTCGCCCAGGCGCAGGCCCGATCTGTCGCCAAGCTCGGCGAAGGCATGGAGCGCCTGGCTGATGGCGACCTCATCTGGCGTATGCGCGAGGAGGAGTTCCAAGGCGATGCGGTGAAGATGCCGCGTGACTTCAACGCGGCGGTCGAGAGCCTGCAAGCGACCATGGCCGGCATCCTTACCGCCGCGCGCAGCATCAAGAGCGGTTGCGCCGAGATCAGCATCGCCGCCGATGATCTGGCACAGCGCACCGAGCGTCAGGCCGCCGGCCTGGAGCAGACCGCCGCCGCGCTCGACCAGATCACGGCCACCGTGCGGCGCAGTTCAGAAGGCGCCGAACGGGCCCGTCAGGTGACCATGGCCGCCAAGGCCGCCGCCGAGCGCAGCGGCGCGGTGGTCGAGGAGGCGGTCGAGGCGATGGGCGGCATCGAGCGGTCGTCGCAGTCGATCACCCAGATCATCGGCGTCATCGACGAAATCGCCTTCCAGACCAACCTGCTGGCCTTGAACGCGGGTGTCGAAGCCGCTCGGGCGGGGGACGCGGGGCGCGGTTTCGCGGTGGTCGCGCAAGAGGTGCGAGGCCTGGCGCAACGCTCGGCCGACGCCGCCAAGGAGATCAAGACCCTGATCAGCGCCTCGACCCAGCAAGTGGGCAAGGGCGTCAAGCTGGTCGGCGAGACCGGCGAGACCCTGCGCGAAATCCTGGTCCAGGTGGCCGAGATCAACGAATTGGTCGGGGAGATCGCCTCTTCGTCCAAGGAGCAGGCCGTGGGCCTGGCCGAGGTGAACCAGGCCGTCAATCAGATGGATCAGGTCACTCAGCAGAACGCCGCCATGGTCGAGCAGTCCACCGCCGCCAGCCATGCGCTTTCGAACGAAGCCGCGCAGTTGGAGCGCCTCATCGGGCGCTTCCAGGTCGGCGCCGAGGTCCACGAACTGCCGACGCGCGCCGATCGGCCCGCCATCTCCGCGTCGCGGCCGGCGACGGCTCCAACGCGCGAAAGCTTCCGCCAGCGCTATGTGCAGGGCGCCAACGCTTTGAAAGTGGCTCCAAGCTCGCGCCCCGGCGAGTGGGAAGAGTTCTAGACTTAGAGGACCGGGAGCGTGACGCCGAAAGTGGGAACCGGTTTCGGCGCAAGTCACGCTCTAAGTACTTGTTTTGGAGCCTCGTTATCGCGTCAAAACGATCCAGTTTTGACGCGCGAGGCGCTAGGCGGTCGCTTCCGACGGCAGGGCGAAGCGCAGGTCGGACAAGGCGATGGCCTTGTCGACGGGCTGGCCCTCTTTCACGCTGATCAGCAGCTCGTTCATGCCGTTTGCGACCGCCCAGTCCCAGTGGGTGTGGCCCGGGGTGGCGACGCGGCTGATATCGGCGGCCGACTCCAGATGCAGCACCGTGCGGCCGCCGTCGGCGTCGCGGCGACAGAAGGCGAAGGCGCCTTCGCGGCGCACGAAGCGGCCATCGTGGTGATAGAGGCTGACGAAGCGCACTTCCCGGTCGCCAAAAGCGGTCGATCCGTCGGCCATGTTCCACCCCTTTGAACGGTCCGGGCGGTCGCCCCGGCTGCTAAGTGTCCGGCACCGTCGCGGGATTCGCGGCGCGGGCGGAAGGGCGTCCCTTCGACGATCCACAGCCGCGTGAGACGGCGCTTGGGCGAACCGCCGCGCCTCGACGAATTTGGCGGCTCCCTCTGACATATGGCGGCGGTCGCGCTATATCCGCGCCATGGCCGAAGCGTTCAACGACATCACCCTCTCCGCCGACAAGGCCACCCGCTACGCCGAGGTGGCCGACGAGATCGCGTCCGTTCTGGATGGCGAGCCCAACCTGACCGCCCGTATGGCCACCGTGGCCTCGATGCTGGCCAACAGCTTCGACACCTACTTCTGGACCGGCTTCTACGTCGTCGACCCCGCCAAGGAGCGTGAGCTGGTGGTGGGGCCCTACCAAGGCACGCTGGGCTGCCTGCGGATCGCCTTCGGTCGCGGCGTGTGCGGAACCGCTGCGGCCACGGGCGAGACCCAACTAGTGCCAGACGTGCATGCCTTTCCAGGGCACATCGCCTGCGACGGCCGATCGCAGAGCGAGATCGTCGTGCCGGTCTTTGGTCCTGACGGCCAACTGATCGCGGTGTTCGACGTCGACTCCGACAAGCCCGCCTCTTTCGACGAGATCGACCAGCACTGGCTGGAGAAGATCCTGAAGGCGACGTTCGGCTAATACCCGTTTTGTGTCGATCGGCCGA
>NCDQ01000547.1 GCA_002280275.1 Caulobacter vibrioides
GCGTGGCCTCCTTGTCGAAGGACGAGAACACCTCGACGTGCAGGCCGCTGATGTCCCAGCCCTTCTGGTTGGCGTAGAGGCGCAGGGTCATGGTGGTGCAGGCCGCCAGGCCAGCGGCGACCAGCTCGTGCGGATCGGGACCCAGATCAAGGCCACCCTGCGCCGCCGACAGATCCGCGACGATGGTCGCCGGACCCGCCGTCACGAAGGTCTGCAAGCCGCCATGGCCGCTGTCGGTGGCGGTGGCGAAGGGGCGGGTGGGGGTGTCGGTCATCGGCTGGGTCCTTGAATGGAGCGCTGAAGCTGGCGCTTCGCCCCGCACCGTTCAAGGCTGGACTTACGTGACCGGCGTCAGGGTGAACTCCGGCGCGTGATCAGGGCCCAGGCTGATCGAGGCGATGGGGATCACCGGCCGGCCGCCGACGAGGCCGATCTCGAACCGCTCCAGCAGACTGGCCAATACGATCTGCGCCTCGGCCAGGGCGAAGCTGGCGCCGATGCAGACGCGCGGCCCGGCCCCGAACGGCAGGAAGGCTTCGACACCCCAAGGGTGGGGCTGGTCGAGGAAGCGGTCGGGGATGAAGTCCGTCGGCGCGCTCCACAGCTTGCGGTGACGATGGATCAGCCAGGGGCTGATGGTGATTATACAGCCGGGTGCCACGGCGTGGCCCTCGACCTCATCGGCAGTGAGGGCTTGGCGACCGATCAGGGGCGCCGAGGGGTAGAGCCGCAAGGTCTCGAACAGGACTGACCGCATCAGGGGCCAGGCTTTCAGATCGTTCAGGGTCTGAATATCGGCGGCGGGGGTCGCGGCGCACTCGGCGCGGACCTTGGATTGGGTCTTCGGGTCGAGCGCCAGCAGATAGGCGGCCCAGAACAGGAGCCTGGAGGTGGTCTCGAACCCCGCCCCCAGCATTGAGCCGCACTGATCGCGGATTTCCTGGTCTGGAAGGGGCGCGCCGTCCTCGTCGCGGAGCGACAAGAGCCGATCCAGAAAATCGCGGGGCCGATCATGCGGCTGGCTTCGGCGCTCGGCGATCAGCCGTTCGACGATCGCGAACCATCGCCGGCCCTGACGGCGTCGCGCGCCGTCGAACCAGGTCATGTCATCGGCGCCACGGCTGACGAAATCGGTCAGGTTGAAGTGGGCTGGGCCTTCCATGTAGCGCCGGGCGATCTCGGCGAGATGCGCGCCTTCGCCATCGGCGCGGCGCGAGAACAGCGCCCGCAGCACCGCGTCCAAGGTGGCGTGATGGAAGGCCTGCGACAGGTCGGCCTGGCGACGATCGGCGAGCCCTTCGGCGAGCGCGGCGCCGGCCCCGACGAAATGCGGCAGCAGGTCATTGATGGCCGCCGGGGTGAACGCGGGAGCCAGGCTCTTGCGTTGCCGCTTCCAGGTTTCGCCCTCGGCCAGCAGCACGCCCTCGCCGACGAGAGGTTTCAGGGTGCGACCCGCCTTCACCGGCCGGATGTAGTTGGGCGAGGTCAGGATGCGGCGGGCGGCGGCGGGATCGCTGACCACGAGGCCCGGCTGGCCCAGGAACACATACGGCGTGAAGAGGTTGTCGAAGTCCTCCTCGCACCAGGCGCCCATCAGGTTTCGGCTCATCTCCCAGGCGATGCGCAACTCACCCACGAGCGAGCCGCCGACCGGGCGGGCGTGGGCGCCGCGCCAGACCTCCACGAAGTCGCAGCGGTGGTGCATGTCCAGGAGCTCGAAAGCGCGCAGACGCGCCGCCTGATCGTCCGCGCAGGGCGTGACGTCGAAGCGCGGAACCGAACCGTCGGACTCGACACAGAAAAAGGTGAACACCTGCATGGGAACTTTCCGCTCTCACCAGGCGGGGCCGCGCACGTTCGATGGCGGGGGCCGCAGGCGCAGATCGGCTTCCGCGATCTGCTACAAAACAACATAGGACTCTATGTCGCGATTCACCAGAGCAAGAGAGTCTTGAATCGAGACTCACCTGGGGATCGATCCTGTGGATAAAGCGAGGCGGCAGCAGGGCGGTTCCCGGCCGGAATCTCGCCTCTTTCCCTTCGGGGATTTGGCCTCTAGGTTCGCACCCCTTCATCAACGGCGACGTTAAGAGTCCATGGCCGCCCATTATCTCGATTTCGAACGCCCCATCGCCGACCTGGAAAGCAAGATCGAAGAGCTGAGCAGGCTCTCCGAAACGGCGGGGCCGGGCGCGTTCGACACCGAGATCCAGGCCCTCCGCGACCGCGCTCAAGAGCTGCGTAAGGAGGCCTACGGCAATCTGGACGCCTGGCAGAAGACCATGGTCGCCCGCCATCCGCAGCGGCCGCACCT
>NCDQ01000548.1 GCA_002280275.1 Caulobacter vibrioides
GACCCCTCGGCGACCAGCTGGTTCCGCAGGAACAGGAAGTTGGTCAGGTTGCCGTTGTGAGCGATGGCGACTCCGCCGGTTTCCAGATCGGCGAACATCGGCTGGACGTTACGGATGCCGCTGCCGCCGGCGGTGGAATAGCGGGTGTGGCCGATGGCCAGGTTGCCGGGTAGGCGCTGCACCAGGTCGGGGCCGGTGAAGGCGTCGCCGACATGGCCCATATGGCGCTCGGTGTGGAAGCGGTTGCCATCGAACGCGGCGATGCCGCAGGCCTCTTGGCCGCGATGCTGCAGGGCGTGCAGGCCCAAGGCGGCGATGGCGGCGGCGTCGCGCACGCCGAACACGCCGAAGACCCCGCATTCCAGGCGAAGGGTGTCATCCTCCGGATCGCGCCAGGGCGAGGAAGAGTAGCGGTCGGTCGACTGGCCCAGGAAGGTCATCGCGATTTCTCCACCAGGTCGTCGAGGTTCCGACGCTGGTTCTCATCATAGCCTTTTCCCGACGATTCCTCGCCGGACGTATTGTCGCCGCCGTCCTTGACGGCGTCCTTGATCGCCGGAGCGATCTTGCCGGCCAGCGCCTTGCCCTTGGGGGCGAAGACCTTGAGCACGGTCCCGCTGACTTCCGAGAGCGGATAAAAGATCGAGTCCTCGACCCAGCGCGGCATGCGGTCCGGCGGCGTCGCCAGGTTCAGCAAAAGATTGAAGACGCCCAGGATCACCAGGGCCCGGATCAAACCGAAGCTGGCGCCGACCGCCTGGTCGAGAACGCCGGCCGAGGTGTCGTGCAGGCTCGCGGTGATGCGTCCGCCGATCAGGCGCACGATCAAGAAGACGATGACAAACACCACTAGCACCGCTGTGGCGGTCGCCGCCCAGTCGGGGTCCATCATTTCGCGAAACAACGGACCGGTGACGCGCAGCCCAAACAGGGCGATGGCGGCGGCGAAGATGAAGGACAGCGCCGAGGTCAGTTCGCGCGAGGCGCCGCGCACCCAACCGGTGACGCCGGAGACCAGCAGCAGCAGTCCGGCGATGATGTCGAACGGCGTCACGTCAAGCTAGTCCAGATCTCATCGCCGATCCGGCGGACGGCGTCCGTCAGGCGCGCCACGCCCGCGACAGGCAGCGCGCCGCCGCCCTCAGGCAGGCCGGCGAGCGGGCCAAGGGCGCGGCCAAACCCCAGTTTCGCGGCTTCCTTCAAACGGGTCTCCATCCGACTGACCGGGCGGACTTCGCCCGACAGGCTAAGTTCGCCGAACACGACGCAGTCCTGGGGCAGGGCGACGTCCAGGGCGGAGGAGGCCAGGGCCGCCGCCGCCGCGAGATCCGCCGCCGGTTCGGTAATGCGCAGGCCGCCGGCGACGTTCAGATAGACGTCCTTGTCGCCAAAACCAAGGCCGCATCGGGCCTCGAGTACGGCGAGCACCATGGCCAGGCGCCCGGAGTCCCAGCCGACGACCGCGCGGCGCGGCGTTCCGTAGGCCGACGGCGCCACCAGGGCCTGGAATTCCACGAGCACGGGGCGCGAGCCCTCGATGCCGGCGAACACCGCCGCGCCCGCCGCGCGCTCGCCGCCCTCGTTGAGGAACAGGGCCGAGGGGTTCTTGACCTCGCGAAGGCCTACATCGCCCATCTCGAACACGCCGATCTCGTCGGTAACGGATAGCCGCGCTCGCCCTCGAACGACAGCACGGCGTCCACCAGGTGCTCGACGACGCGCGGGCCGGCGATCTGGCCGTCCTTGGTGACGTGACCGACCAGCAGGATCGCCACGCCCTTCTTCTTGGCCAGGCGGACCAGTTCGGTGGCGCAGGCGCGCACCTGGGTGACGGTGCCGGGCCCGGCCTCGTGGGCGTCGCTCCACAGCGTCTGGATCGAGTCGATGACCACCAGGTCGAAGCTGTCACGCTTCAAGCCATCGAGGATGTCGCGCAGGGCGGTCTCGGCGGCGAGGCTGACATTGGCCTTGGCCAGACCCATGCGGTCGGCGCGACCCCGGATCTGCTCGACGGCCTCTTCACCGGAGATATAGGCGCAGGACACGCCCCGCGCGGCGGCGCTGGCGCAGACCTGGAGCAGCAGGGTCGACTTGCCCACGCCCGGGTCACCGCCGATCAAGAGCGCCGAGCCGGGCACGACGCCGCCGCCGCACACGCGGTCGAACTCGTCGACGCCGGTCAGGATGCGGGGAGGGGGCGCGGTCTCGCTTTCCAGGCCGGTGAACTGCAGGCCGCGCACACGGGTCGCCTTGGTCGTCGACAGGGCGCCAGGCGGTCTGGCGCCGACTTCCTCGACCAGGGTGTTCCAGCTCTGGCAGGCGGGACACTGTCCGGACCACTTGGTCTGGACCGCGCCACAGGACTGGCAGGCGTAAACGGCGCCGTCGCGGGCCATGAGGTCTCCTGATTCTCGGATACGGGGAGACTACAGGGTGGCGGCGTGCTGCGCCAAAGACGGACGCACGGTTGCTAGAGCCCTTTAGCTTTAGATGGAATCATCTAAAGCGTTTGAAAGGGCTCTAAATGTTTGATTTTAGAGCCTGTTTATCTGGTTT
>NCDQ01000088.1 GCA_002280275.1 Caulobacter vibrioides
CGGAGGTCTCAGCAGAAGGATGCCTGAGTCGATGTTGACGCGCAGGATCGAATTTGATGCGAATGCGCGTCATCGGCGCGCGACGTGGTTCAGGCGCGCGACTATTCGATCGGTCGCAGCTATTACGAAATGGCGGCCTGTTGAAAGATCGGGGAAATATGTCCCGCCTCAGTCGCGTCTATTCCGCTGTATGACACCATTGTCAATGTTCGCATTCGATGCGAGTCGCATTTCTGAGACGCGGCTTCGTTCGAATTGGTTGCGACTAGCACCTTCACTTTAATTGAAACCTATGGCGCGGGCGTGTCGTGGAGGGCGACTCCCTAAAGCGGCCAGTCCGAATTACCGGGTTGGGTGGGGAGCGGACAATCGGCCGGGACCGGAACCTAACAAGGGGCGACGTGTTTGTGGCAGATCAAGGATGCCGGGGACAGGTCGGTGAATACTGCGCTGATCGGATTTGCCTGATCCAGAAAGCCAAACGCCATGCCCATGTCCTTCAAGTCCCTGCTGCTCGCCGCCGCCCTCGGGTTGGGCGCCCCGGCCTACGCCGCCGAACAGCCCGCGCCACCCCACGACCACAGCCACGCGCCTGACCAGGCCGCCGCGCCCGCCACGCCCGCCGCGAAGGGCGGCATGATGGCCAAAGGCGGGATGAAGGGGGGCATGATGGAGATGGCGCCTATGCATTGCATGGGCCTGTCCGAGCCGCGTCTGTCAGGTCTGAAGGCCGAGCTCAACATCACCGAGCGGCAGCTCAGAGCGTGGAACACCTTTGCGGAGGCCGCGAGGGCCGATCCCCGCCCAATGCCCGCCGGCATGACCATGCCGATGGCCAAGAAGCCCGGCGACATGCCGATGCCTATGAAGTCCGACGCCAAGCCGGGCGGCGACGGCATGATGGCGATGATGATGGCCAAGCCGCTCCCCGAACGCCTCGCACACCACGAAACGATGATGAAGGCGCACCTCAAGGCGCTCCACAAGTCTCGGACGGCGGTCCTGGGCCTCTACCGCGTCCTGACTCCCGAGCAGCGCCTCATGGCCGACAAAAGCCTTTGCGGTATGCCGTGACCGGCGAAGCCTCGGCCTGATTCAGACACAGCTCCGTCGGGCAGCTGTTCATGGGATATTCCACCGCGCAACCGTCTTGCGGATCATTGAGGAGTTGGCGGCTGGGAGATCGAGCGTGAAACGGGTGCCGATTGTCTATTTCTCCGATCTGCTGTGCCTTTGGGCGCATATTTCGGAGCTGCGCGTGGACGCGGCCAGGGCGACCTACGGCGAACAGGTCCGGTTCGAATACCGGTTCTGCTCGGTGTTCGGCGACACCGCCCGCAAGATCGCCGATGGCTGGGGCGGATACGCGGGCTTCAATGAACATCTGCGGCGCGCCGCCTCAGACTATCCCGAGGTTCAGGTGAACCCGGACATCTGGCTGACCGTGCGGCCCGCCTCCTCCACAGGCGCACATCTGCTCCTCAAGGCGGTTCATCTGGACGAGGCCGCCGGGGGCTGTGCGCCGCAAACCTATGAGAGAACCGTCCGCGGACTGCGTAGGGCGTTTTTCGAGGCGGCGCAGGATATCGCGCGCTGGGAGGTCCAGTGCGCGGTCGGCCGGAGCTGCGGCGTCGACGTCGGCCGTATCGAGGCGTTGATTGACGATGGAGCCGCCTTCGCGGCCCTGGCCTCGGACTATAAGGACGCCGCCGCCATGGGCATCCAGGGCAGCCCAAGCTTCGTGCTCAACGAGGGTCGGCAGAAGCTGTTTGGCAACGTCGGCTTCAGGATCCTCGACGCCAACATCCAGGAACTTCTGCGCGCGCCCCAGACGGAACAGGCCAGCTGGTGCTGACCGCTACGACGGGCCGTATTGAAGGTCCGCATGGTCGGCATTGGGTCGATTCTACCAATTGGTTCCCAGGCGGAAACTCACCGGTGTCCGTCGGGCGACAAATTCTCGAACATTGGTTAGGCAGCCGTCGATTGCCGCCCAGCGGAAACGATCCGGCTGATCGTCGCCTCGCTGACCTTGTAGAGCCGGGCCATTTCGGCCGCGGCTTTGCGGCCAGACAGGACGTTCTCCAGCACGTCAGCGCGCTGCGCGGCGGAGAGCTTTGCGCGCCTTCCGCCGATACGTCCGGCCGCCCGCGCCTCGGCTAGTCCGGCGCTGGTGCGCTCGCGGATCATGGCGCGTTCGAACTCGGCGAAGCTGCCGACCATCTGCATCATCATCCGGCCCGCCGGCGAGGTGGTGTCGATGCTCTCGGTCAGCGACCGAAATCCGGCGCCTGCCGCCTCAAGCTTTTCCAGGATGTGCAGCATGTCCTTCAGCGAGCGCGACAGTCGATCGAGTTTCCAGACCACGACGATGTCGTCAGGCCGCAGCTGATCCAGCATCCGATGAAGCTGCGGACGATCCCAGCGGCCGCCGCTGGCGGCCTCCTCGAACAATCGATCACAGCCAGCGCCCTTCAGGGCACGCATCTGAGCCGCCGTGGACTGGTCGTCGCCCTTGGAGACCCGGGCGTAGCCGATCAGCATTTCTCGCCCTTTCACAAACGCTCGTTTTTGCAAGGTGCGGCAGCACCCTCGCGGGCCGAGATGTCTCGCCTTTCACAAACCTCTTTCATAATCATTGCGAAAGGCAAGTGGTTTGTGCAAGCCGTTGCCGCCGATACCGGCCTCGTCTGCCAGCGCCGCGACTGCAGGAAGAGCAATTGCGTTCGGAAGGTGCTGGAGGGCCGCCTCCAGGCGGCGCCTTCCGTCGCGGCCGATATGATCGACGAGAGTTCGATAGGGTCCCTGGTGATCCGGCGCTGTGCGCCAGGACAGGATCTCTGCGATCTCCCCTTCAAGCCGCGCCGGTCGGCTGAGCAGTGCGGCAAGCGCCGACAGGACATTGCGGCGAGACCGGACGCTCTGCCCCTGCAGGGCGTCCAGCCCCTTGATCGGCTCGGAGGCTTGCAGGCTGAGTATGAACGGTCCGCCGATGCGTTCGGGCTCGAAAAGCCACGCGAAGGGCGTCTGACCGGTCTCTTTATAGAGGACCAGGTCGATCAAGATCTCTGTCGCCTGCAATAGGCTCCGAGCGGATCGCACCCGCCACCCTGGTCCAATGGGCAAGGCTGCCAGGGCGTTCGCGAGGGACGCCTCCAGAGCCAGCGTGCGCTCGCTCAGCACGCGTGAGGTCCGCGGAGCGCCGAGCGCCCCGCCGTCCTGAAGGGTCAGTTTCAACACGCCGCCCGTCGACACGAACGCCAGGCCGTCGAGATCTACGAGGGTGCAGCGATGGACGGGACAGCTCACCCAGAGCAACATCACGCTCTGCGCCGGCCACCAGTGATCGCGCCCCTGCACGCCTGCTTCGCGGCAGCAGACGGGGCAGGCGCCGCCGCGACGGCCATCCGGGTCAAGCGCGACCGCCCAGGCAGGCCGGCGCGATTGGGGGATGCAGAGATCAGCGATCGTCGCCGTTGGCACACCGGTGACCTCGGCCAGCCGGTCGACCGTGCTCGGTGAGGGTCGCAGATCGTCGATAGGATCGATGGCCAACCACGTCCAAAACGTGGGGAGATCGACATAATTGTGCGCCGCGAGCCGGGCGGTCCACGATGACAGCCCCTCCCCGGCCACCGGGCGCGGCGCGTAGGGCAACCTCATTCTGCCGCGGCCCGGGCCCGCGCGCCCCGGCGCATCGCCATTGCGGTTCGCACGTGGCGAACCACCTCCTCGGCGTGCAGTCTTTCCACCGTGATCTGTTCCCGGCCACTATCGATGGCGGCGACGGCGGCGGCGTTCAGCAGGCGAAATGTCTTGCCCGGACTTCCCCCGCTGATCTCGTGGACAGTGCCAACGAAGGCGCCATCGACTTCGCTTTTCATGCGCAGCGGAAAATGACTGACCACAGCCGCCACTATGGCGGCGTAGGTCTCGTCCTTGGCGAGGCGCGCGAGCCGGAACGGCTGGGCGCGGCCTTCGATCTGGGGGTCGGAGGTCAGGGCGTTCAGCGCCTCCAGCGTGCCGAAATAGGCCATCGAGAGCGACAGCATGTTAGACAACCGGCGCAAGGCGGCCAGCGTCTTGCGCTGGGCCGCGCCCGTGCCGATCATCAGGTTGTTGGTTTCATCGATGACCAGCAGCCTGGTCCGCAAGCGTTGCAGCTGGCCGTGGACGGCTCGCTCGGCCTCCATCGCCCGCCTCGCCGGCACAGGCGCCCCGATCGCATCCAGAATGGCCCCGTAGAGCCGCAACTCATCGGCCTCGGGCGGAGCTTCGATCGCCACGACTTCCATCTGGGACCGTCCGGTCTCAGGGTCGAAGGTCGGCGAGCGGCCTCTCATGAATTTTCGCAGGATCGTCGTCTTGCCCATGTCGGGGTCGCCGACGATGAGCAACGAGGGCATACGCGTCCGCTGAGCGCCACGCAGCAATTCCGCGAGGCGCTGCAACGCTGCCTGCCCCTGTGGATAGGCGACCCAGCGGTCGGAGAGCACCGTGTCGATGCGCGCCGCGTCCGCCAGGCCCGAGGTGTCGGTTATCGCGCTCACCATGGCTCGATCTCCACGACAAACCCCGAGGTCGGGTTTGTCGGCGCGCCCACATCGATCGGCTCTGGCGGGATCTCGTCCTCGGCGGTTGGAGCGGGCTTCACTTCGGCCCGGTGACGCTCACGCCTCACGGACTCGCGTCGAATCCGGCGACTTTCCCGCGCCGCCGTGGCCACCAGGGCTCCGTTCGCTTCGCGGGCCGCAAACAGGGCCGCCTCGTCGACCTGGGCCCGCCCCTCGGCGCGGAGCCGGCGGCGCGCCGCCCGCAACTCCCACAGGCTCATGGGCGGGCGGGTGAGGTTGCGATAGCGAAGGGCTCGCACGCCCTGCGGCGTCTCGACGAGCAGTCGCGAGAGGTCCCGCGGATCGTAGGCGAGTTCGATGCGGCGCAGGCCACTGTCGAACAACGGCGCCAGAAAGGGCTCGTAGTAGCGCACGTGATGGAAGCTGACGCCCTGACGGGTGATGGTGCGCGAGATCCGCGGGAGAAAGGCGACCGCCAGACCTTCGGGGTCGAGGGGTTGGCGGGGCGTGACAGCCTGTTCGGAGCATAGACGGCGCCAGGTCTCCAGCGGCGGGGCTGAGAGGCTCGCGTGGATCCGGCGATTGTAGTCGCCGGCGACGAACCGCCGGAGCCACACCTCGAACTCGTCGATCGTCATGATCGCCGCCGCATCGCTGGCGTAGTCGCCGCGGGCGGCCACGTTGGAGAAGGTGGCGCCCGGCAGCAGGTGCATCTCGCTCATCACCGATCCGATCAGGCGCTCGATGTGGCCGCCGTAGCGGGGCGCGCCGACGGGCCGGCGATCGGTCTCGATGCCGAGATTGCTGCACGCGTGGGAGAACGATCGGCTCCGAAAATCCGAACCGTTATCGGTGTGAACCAGCTCAGGCAGGCCAAAGGCCGGCCACTCGGCCGAGATCCCGCGCTCTGCCAGGGCCTCATCCTTCGGCAGGATGGCGTGTTGCAGCGCCATGCCGACCGAAACGACGGACGGAGGATCCAACGAGACGTAGAGCCCCGTGACCACCCTGGACGCCACGTCGATGACCAGCGTCACCCAAGGCCGGCCGATCGGCGCGCGCGAGTCCGCGTCCACGAGGATGACGTCGGCCGGGGAATGATCGATTTGCCAAACCGCGTTCGGCTGGGTCACGGTCAAACTCCCCGGTCGCATCGTCACGGCCTCGGCCGCGCCGGGGCCCTTGCGGCGCCGGACCTGCTCCCGCTCGCCGATCCGTTGCAGCCGGCGGCTGATCACCGAACGCGAGGGCATCGCCATGGACTCCGACGCGCAGCGCCGGGCGATTTCGCGCCCCAGCTGGGCTTTGCTAATCGCCTGGCGGTCGAGGAACAGCCGTTCGACGGCCATGTCGATGAGCTCAATGACGCGGGCGTGTAGCCGTGGCCGCCCGCCTTTCCATCCCCCTACCCCGGTCACGACCGCCTGCGCGGTCTCGCCGACCGCATAACGGGCGAGTAGCCGGTAGACTGTCGCGGTGTGGACGTTCAGGCGCTGTGCGGCGGCCTCGACCTCGGCGCGTGTGCGGTTGGGATTGTCCAACAGCGGGCGCAGCTCTCGCTGGCGCGCGACCGCCAGGTCCCAGCGCCGCTCCTCACTCTGTGGTTCGTGGCTGGCCCCGGTTCTGGCCATCGCCGTGCGCTCCCATACGAGCTGCTCCCGCCGAAAGTTCGCGCGATTCGGTGTCATGGTCGCGACAGTTCAGAGGTCGCATCGATTGCGAGCAGAACGGGTCGTTGAATTCGGACAGTCGCAGCGAATTCGAACGGTCAGTTAGTTGGATTTCAGGGGCTTACTGGGCCGGTCTAGTCGCGTTCATTTCGAACACTGACATGCGGTAAGGCGTTTCCCGATCTGTCGTGGATCGACATTATCGGAAATTAAGTTCCGCCAGTCCGAACCGGCGCGGTGGCGATCGGCGGTGACGGTCGGTTTCGAAATCGCGGATTCAGGCCCGCAGGTCTTGCGGCGCGGGCTCGGCGGCGCGATCCGCCGCCGCCCAGCGGCCAATCACGGCCAGCATCTCGCGGGGGTTGATCGGCTTGGCCAGGTGCGTGTTCATGCCGGCGCGATGGTAGTCGGCCACCTGGGCTGGCAGCACATTCGCGGTGAGTGCGATGATCGGCAGGGTGGCGAACTCGCCGCCCAGGCTTCGGATGATCTGGGTCGCCTGGACACCGCCCATTACCGGCATATGCACGTCCATGAGCACCAGGTCATAGGCGCAGACCTGCACCGCCTCGACCGCCTCGGCGCCGTTCGAGACGATGTCGACCTCGACGCCGACCGAGCGGAGAATCGTGGAGACCAGCTCCTGGTTCGCCTCGGTGTCTTCCACCAGCAGCAGGCGCACCGCGCCCGCGTCGATGGCAAGGTCCTCGGCGCCCGGCTGTTCGACATGGGCGGCCGGCGCCAGGGCGACCGAGAACCAAAACGTCGAGCCCGATCCAACCCGGCTCTCGACCCCGATCTCTCCGCCCATCAACTCCACCAGCCGGCGACAGATGGCCAAGCCCAGGCCGGTGCCGCCAAACTCTCGCGAGACCGATCCGTCGGCCTGCACGAAGCGTTGGAACACCTGGTCCAGGGCGGCGTCCGGAATGCCGATACCGGTGTCGGAAATGGCGAACCGGACTTGGGGCGGGCCGCCGGCCCCTACGTCCTCGCTAACCCGGATCGTCACCCCGCCATGATTGGTGAACTTCACGGCGTTGCAGATCAGGTTGAGCAGGATCTGCCGCAACCGCCCGGTGTCGCCCCTCAGCCCATCACAAAGCCCGTCATCCACGAAAATCGCCAGGCCGACACCCTTGCGCTCTGCCTGATCCGCCAGAAGGGCCACGGTGTCTTCGACTAGCTTGCGCAGACCGAATGGCTCGCTCTCCAGCTCGACGGCGCCCTGGTGCGGGAATGTTCCCGCTGCCGATCGCGACTGCTGCGGCTGCGAC
>NCDQ01000089.1 GCA_002280275.1 Caulobacter vibrioides
CGGTCGTGGGTCACCAGGATGACGCAGCCCGGGAACTCTTCCAGGTGGTGCTGCAGCCAGGCCACCGACTCGGCGTCCAGGTGGTTCGTCGGTTCGTCGAGCAGCAGCATGTCGGGCTTGCTGAGCAGCAGGCGCGCCAAGGCGATGCGGCGCTTCTCACCGCCCGACAGCGTCTCGATGTTGGCGTCGTTGGGCGGGCAGCGCAGAGCGTCGATCGCCATCTCGACCTTGGAATCGATGTCCCACAGATCCTTGGCGTCGATGATCTCCTGGAGCTTGGTCATCTCCTCCATCAGCTCGTCGGAGTAGTCCTCGCCGAGCTTTGCCGCCAGTTCGTTGTACTTGTCGAAGATCTTCTTGTCTTCGCAGTCGGCTATGACGTTGCCCCAGACGTCCAGGGTCGGATCCAGCACCGGCTCCTGCGGGAGGTAGCCGCGCTTGATGCCGTCGGCGGCCTTGGCCTCGCCGGAGAATTCCTTATCCAGGCCGGCCATCACCTTGAGCAGGGTCGACTTACCCGAGCCGTTGACGCCGACCACGCCGATCTTGGCGTCGGAGTAGAACGACAGCCAGATGTTCTCGAAGACCTTCTTGCCGCCGGGATAGGCCTTGGTCAGGCCCTGCATCTGGAAAATATATTGCTGCGCCATGAGGCTCGCGATCTCGCTGGACGAAGTTTCGGGGATTGAGCGCTGAAATAGCGGTCTGGAGGCCTTCGCGCAATCGTCGCCGGACGGGCTTGGCGGATCACCAACACAGCGACCGTCGCGGTTCGTTCGCATGAGCGTCGAAAACTCGACACGGAAGCTTCGCCTTGCCGTTGCCAAGCGCTGCTAGCCGAGCGCCAGCCGGCGTCATCAGCGCTGGGATAAAGGGGATGCCTTCATGAAGAACCACCTGTTGCTGAGCGCCGCCGCAGGCGCGCTCCTGATCGTGGCCGCGCCGGCCTTCGCCGCGGACACGATCGCCGACACCGCGCCGATCGCCACAAACGAAGCGCCGGCCGAAACCTCGGTCGTCGACGCCATCATCGTGATCGGCCAAGGCCAGAGCCGCCAGGTCCAGACGCTGAACAACGAGGCCATCGGCCTGCAAGCCGCCGGCACCAGCGCCCTGAAGGCGATCGACAAGCTGCCGGGCGTGACCTTCCAATCGGCCGACGCCTTCGGCGCCTATGAGTGGTCGACCCGCATCTCGATCCGCGGCTTCAACCAGAACCAGCTGGGCTTCACCCTCGACGGCGTGCCGCTGGGCGACATGAGCTACGGCAACCACAACGGCCTGCATATCAGCCGCGCCATCGCCAACGAGAACATCGGCCGCGTCGAACTGGCCCAAGGGGCCGGCGCGCTGGGCACCGCCTCGACGTCGAACCTGGGCGGCACGCTGCAGTTCTTCTCGCGTGACCCGCAAGAGACCCTGGGCGGCCAAATCGACCTGACGGCCGGTTCGGACAGCATGCATCGCGCCTTCGGTCGCTTCGAAACCGGCGCGATCAAGGCGCTGGGCGGCCTGCGCGGCTACGTGTCGATCGCTGACCAGAAGAGCGACAAGTGGAAGGGCGGCAGCGAGCAGCGCCAACGCCAATACGACGCCAAGCTGGTGATGCCGCTGGGCGAGCGCGGCGATCTGTCGGGCTTCTACCACCGCTCGGAACGCCGCGAGCAGGACTATCAGGACCTGTCCTTCAGCCTGATCAACCGCCTGGGCCGCAACTGGGATAACGTTCAGCCGAACTGGGCCCTGGCGGTCGCCGCCGCCCGCGCCTACCAAACCGGCACGGCTCTGCCGGCTCCGTATAACACCGTCGACGACGCCTACTACGCCGGCGCTGGCGTGCGCGACGATGACCTTTACGGCGCGAAGCTGAACCTCGACATCACCGACCACGTCACGCTGGACGCCACCGCCTACCAGCACAAGAACGAGGGCCAGGGCCTGTGGTACACGCCCTATGTCGCCAGCCCGGGCTTCGGAACGGCCGGCTCGACCGCCGCGCCACTGTCGATCCGCACCACCGAGTATGACATCGATCGTGGCGGCCTGACCGCCGGCCTGACTGTCGACATCGGCGCCCACCGTCTGCGTGGCGGCTTCTGGCACGAAGTGAACAACTTCAACCAAGCTCGTCGCTTCTACGCCGAGACCGTTGCGGCCCCGTCGCGCGACTCTCTGGGCTTCCAGGAAAACCCGTTCTTCACGCAGTGGGAGTACGCGTTCGAGACCAAGACCACGACCGGCCATATCGAGGACGAGTGGACGATCAGTGACGCCTTCAAGGTCAATTTCGGCTTCAAGGCGATCAAGGTCGAGAACAACGTCAAGACCGTGGTCGGCAACCCGCTGGCCGGCATGATCGAGAGCAAGGACAACTTCCTGCCGCAGGTCGGCTTTGTTTACAAAGCCACGCCGGACTTCGAAGTGTTCGGCGGCTACACCGAGAACATGGGCGCCTATGTCTCGGCGGCCACCTCGGGTCCGTTCGCCTCGCAGAACCAGGCGCGCGTCGACTACATCGCCCAGACGCTTGAGCCGGAAAGCTCCAAGACCTTCGAACTGGGCGCTCGCTATCGCACCGAACGCTTCCAAGGCGTCGCGGCCGCCTACCACGTGACCTTCGACAACCGCCTGCTGGCGGTGGCTCAAGGTTCGTCCATCCAAGGCAACGCACCGGTGCTGTCGAACGTCGGCTCGGTCGAGACCAAGGGCGTCGAACCGGTCGTCAACACGCCCAAGAACATCTTCAAGGGCGAGATTGCGTTCGACCAGGCCGGCTTCTTCGCGAAGCTGGGCGTGTCTTACACGGGCGAGCGCTACTACACCTATGAGAACATCGGTGGCCTGGCGCCGTCGACGACGGTCGCCGATCTGGCTCTGGGCTATCGCTTTGAGGGCGAAGGTTGGACCAAGGGCACGCAGGTCCAGCTCAACGTCACCAACCTGACCGACGAAGACTACATCTCGACCATCGGTTCGGGCGGCTTCGTCAACAGCGATCCGACCGGTACGGCTCAGACCGTCCTGACCGCCCCGCCGCGTCAGGTCTACCTGTCGATCAAGAAGTCCTTCTAACCCTCTCTTTCCCCCTCGAACTTGGGCCGGACGTACGTCGTCCGGCCCTTTCTTTTTTGGACGAGCGCGCAACGCGGAGGCTTGTCCGGACACGAAATCCGGACGTCCCGACACGGTCTTTCTGGCGAACGCCGGCCCGTTTCGGCTCAGTTCAGCGCATGACCGACATCGCCTCCCCCTCCGACGCCCCCGCGCCGACCACGCTCCGCCGGGAAATCCTCGAAACCCTTCGCATCGTTGGAGCCGGCCTCGCCATCGCTCTGGCGCTACGCGTCGTCGTCTTTCAGCCCTTCACCATCCCCTCGTCGTCGATGGAGCCGGGACTGGTGACCGGCGACTACATCGTGGTCTCCAAGTTCGCCTATGGATGGAGCCGGGCCTCCGTTCCGTTCCATCCGCCGCTTCCCGCAGGCCGTCTGTTGGGCAAGGGTCCCGAACGCGGCGACGTCGTGGTGTTCCGCCTGCCCCGCGATCCCAGTCAGGTCTGGATTAAGCGGGTGATCGGCCTGCCGGGCGACCGGGTCCGCGTCGCGGGCGGCCAGGTGTTCGTCAACGAGGCTCCGCTGCCCCAGACGCCGCTGAGCCTGACTCAGGATCACGACGCGCCCGACCGCACTGTCCTGCAGGTGCGCGAGCGGCTAGCCGACGGTCGCGCCTACATCACCTATGACGGCGGCCTAGACCAGCCGGGCGATGACACCGAGACCTATGTCGTGCCCGCCGGCCAGTACTTCGTAATGGGCGACAATCGCGACAATTCGCTCGACAGCCGCTGGCCGGGCGAGGTCGGGGTGGGCTTCCTGCCGGCCGACAACATCCTGGGCAAGGCCGGATTTGTGTTGGCGTCATGGAAGCCCGGCGCATCGCTCTACAAGCCCTGGACGTGGCTCAATCTTCAGTGGGACCGGTTCGCCCAGCCGATCCGCTAGAGCCCCTTAGCTCTAGATGGAGCTATCTAAAGCGTTTGAAAGGGCTCTAAATGTTTGATTTTAGAGCCTGTTTATCTGGTTTAGATGGTTCCATCTAAACCAGACAGGCTCTAACACGCCTCAGCGCGCGCGGAACTCCTCGACGCTCAGAACGCCATCGTGATTGACGTCCAGGCGTTCGAAGGCCGCATCCGAGGTCGCCGTGCGCGCCAGCGACGGCGCGGCGACCGCGCCCACCGCCAGGCCCGCGATGGCCGCCGCCAAAGCATGCAAGGCCAGACTCCGGCGGCGCGGCGCTGACCTCGGCGCTGCGAGTTCTTGCTCGATGAACCCGCGAAGCGCCTCGCTGGCGGTCCGGCGCGAGACCTGGCAGCGGGCCATGAACGCCGCCTTAGTCTCCGGCGGCAGGCGGATTTCCAGGGTCTCGGTCTTCTTGGACGGCTTGCCGGCGGGCATGGCGGGTCTCCAAACGTGCCGGACTAGTTTAAGCCCCGGATCGCTCGATACGCAAAAAGAAAGCCCGGCCGTGAAGACCGGGCTGAAAAGTCATAGGGAGGAAACGCCCAGGAAGGGCAGAGGCGCTCAGCGCCTCACCCGCTATTGATAGCGCTAACATGTGGTCAGTTGCAAGCGATTCCTATGAACCGCGACGAGCGGCCGCATACGGTAGCCTCGACGCAAGACAAAGCCGGACGCTTTACGGGCCTCGCGTGGCGCCCTACGAATGTTACCGCTACCGTCGAAGGATGCGGCGGGGCGGGAGAAAGCGCTTATGAAGATGTTCAAGCGGTCAGCCTGGGTCGCCGCCGGCCTGGCCTTTGCCCTGGCCCTACCCGTCCAGGCCGAAACCCAACGCTGGGTCGGCGCCTGGTCCAGCGCGCAGCTAGCGCCCGACGCCAAGAACAGCCTCGCCCCGGAGGCCTATCCGAACGCGACCTTGCGGCAGGTGGTGCGCGTGTCGATCGGCGGCGACACGCTGCGGATCAAGCTGTCCAACCTCTTCGGAACCCAGCCGTTGACCATCGCCGCCGCGCGTATCGCGGTCTCGGCGGCGCCGGCCACGGCGCGCATCGACCCCGTGACGGACCGCCCGCTCACCTTCTCGGCGAGCGCCCGGGTGACCATCCCTGCCGGCGGCGAGATCTGGTCGGATCCGGTCAAGCTGAAGGTGGAGCCTTTGGCTCACCTCGCCATAAGCCTGCACTACCCCGCCGCCCCCAGCGTCCAGACGGGGCATCCGGGCTCGCGGGCGACGTCCTATGTCCTCACCGGCGATCACACTGCGGCGACTGACCTCCCCGGCGCCAAGACCGCCGACCGCTGGTTCCAGATCGCCAGCATTGATGTCGTCTCTGAGGAGGCCTCGGCCATCGTCGCGTTCGGCGACAGCATCACCGACGGCTACGGCGTCCAGCCCAACACCAATCTGCGCTGGACCGACGGCCTGATCGAACGGCTGAAGGGCAAGAACATCGCCGTCCTGAATCTCGGGATCGGCGGCAATCGCGTCCTGGCGGATGGCCTGGGCCCCAGCGGGGTGTCGCGCTTTGATCGCGATGTCCTCTCGCAGTCGGGCGTCACCCACCTGATCCTCCTCGAAGGGGTCAACGATCTGGGCGTCCTGAACCGCGACCAGAGCCAGGACGCCCAGACCAACGCCCGGATGGCTAAGGACCTGATCAGCGCCTACGCCGGCATGGTCGCCAAGGCCCGCGCCAAGGGGATCAAGGCCATCGGCGCCACGATCCTCCCCTACTCGGGCTCGGCCTATTACCACCCGCCGGCCGAGGCCGAGGCTGCGCGTCAGACGATCAACGCCTGGATCCGCGCGCCCGGCAATTTTGACGCGGTGATCGACTGGGACGCCGTGCTCCGCGACCCCGCGCGCCCGACCTATCTGCTTCCGGCCTATGACAACGACGGGCTGCATCCCAACATGGCGGGCTACAAGGCGATGGCCGACGCCATTCCGCTGAGCCTATTCGAGAGTCGCTGACCCATGCGCATCCTGGTCTCCGCCGTCCTGGCCCTGACGCTGGCCGGCGCGGCCCAAGCGGCGGACAAGCCGGTCATCGCCGTCACCTGGGATGACCTTCCCGCCCACAGCGCCCTGCCGCCGGGCGTCACCCGCGTGCAGGTCGCCGCCGACCTTCTGAAGGCCTCGGCGGAAGCCAAGGCGCCGGCCTTCGGCTTCATCAACGCGGTGCAGAACGAGCGCGAGCCCGACTCCGCGCCCGTGCTAACGATGTGGCGCGAGGCGGGCCAGCCGCTGGGCAACCACACCTGGTCGCACCAGAACCTCGCCAGCCTGACGGCCGAGGCCTTCATCGCCGAGATCGAGCGTAACGAGCCGGCGCTGAAGAGCCTGATGGGCCAGGAAGACTGGCGCTGGCTGCGCTATCCGTTCCTGTCCGAGGGCGATACGGCGCAGAAGCGCCTGGCCGTGCGGTCCTGGCTGGCCGCCAATCACTACAAGATCGCCAGCGTCACCCTGGGCTTTGGCGACTACGCCTATAACGAGCCCTATGCGCGCTGCATGGCCAAGGGCGACCAGACCGCGATCGCCGAGCTGGAACGCCGCTTCCTGGCGGGCGCCGCGGCCGACGCCGACCGCGCGCGGGCGATGAGCCACGCGCTCTACGGCAAGGACATCCCCTATGTGTTGCTGATGCACGGCGGGGCCTTCGACGCCCGCATGGCCCCTCGCCTCTTCAAGCTCTACCAGGACAGGGGCTTTGGCTTCACCACCCTGGCGGAGGCTCAGAAGCACCCCTTCTACAAGACCGATCTTAATCCCAGCCTGCCGCCCGAGCCCACCACCCTGGACGGCGCGCTGCGCGCCAAGGGCATGCCGGTTCCGGCCAATCCTGTAGACCTATCGCCGCTCGACGGGATGTGCCGCTGAGCGGCGCTTCCAGCGTTGCAAGTCGGAAACAACTTCACTGCTGACAAGCGTCGCGCGTCCGCATAGCGTCTCGCGCCATGAAAAAGCCCTCGCTCACGGCGCTCGCGGCCGTTCTCGCCCTTTCCACGCCGGCCCTGGCGCAGAAACTCACCCCTGAACGCATTTTCGCCGATCCCAGCCTGAGCGGTCCCACCGCGCGCGGCGTGGCGCTCTCGCCGGACGGCAAGCGCGTCACCTATCTGAAGGGCAAGCCCGAGGCTGCTAATATCCAAGACCTCTGGGCCGCCGACGTGAAGGGCGGCGAGCCCTATCGCCTGATCGACAGCGCCGCGCTGTCCTCGGGCGACAAGGAGCTGTCGGAAGCCGAGAAGGCCCGCCGTGAACGCGCTCGCGTCTCGGCTCGCGGCATCGTGGAGTACAGCTGGGACCGCCAAGGCCGCTTCATCTTGGTGCCGCTGGACGGCGACCTGTATCTCGACGCCGTCGCCGACGGGAAGATCACCCGCCTGACCGAAACCCCGGGCGATGAGGTCGACGCCAAGGTCTCGCCCAAGGGCGGCTATGTCTCTTACGTCCGCGACCAGAACCTCTACATCAAGCCGGTCGCCGGCGGCTCCGAGACGGCGCTGACCACGGACGGCAAGGACGCCCTGTCGTTCGGCGTGGCTGAGTTCATCGTCCAGGAGGAGCTCGATCGCTTCACCGGCTACTGGTGGAGCCCGGACGAGAGCCGCATCGTCTACACCCGTGTCGATGAAAGCAGCGTCGACATCGTGCCGCGCGCCGACATCGGTCCGGGCGGAGCCACCGTCGTCAACCAGCGCTATCCGCGCGCGGGTCGCCCGAACGCCGTCGTGGACCTCTTCGTCCGCGACCTGGCTTCCGGTAAGGTCACGGCCCTGGACCTCGGCGCTAACAAGGACATCTATGTCGCGCGCGTCGCCTGGTCGGCCGACGGCAAGACGGTCTATGTCCAGCGCCTGTCGCGCGATCAGAAGACACTAGACCTGCTGGCCTTCGACGCGGCCACGGGCGCGGGCAAGACCATCCTCACCGACACCGATCCGCACTTCATCGAGGTCAGCAACGACTTCCGTCCGCTGAAGGACGGCACCTTCCTGTGGGGTTCGGAGAAGGACGGCAATCAGCACCTCTATCGCTATGCCGCCGACGGCAAGCTGATCGCCCAGATCACCAAGGGCGACTGGCCGGTCATCGGCCTGGAGGGCGTCGACGAGGCGCGCAAGGTCGCGATCTTCTCGGCCTCGATCGATACGCCGATCGAGCGTCGCCTCTATGAAGTCAGCTACGCCAAGCCAGGCAAGCCCAAGGCCCTGACCTCGGCCGGTGGCTGGTGGGCCGCCAAGGTGGCCGACAACGGCGGCGCCTTCGCCGGCACCTACAGCGATCCGAAGACCCCGCCCCAGACCGCCCTCTACGGTGCCGACGGCAAGCGCGTGCGCTGGATCGAGGAGAACAAGCTGGCCGAGGGCCATCCCTACTGGCCCTACGCCGCCAACCTGCCGCAGCCGGAGTTCGGCGCGTTGAAGGCGGCGGATGGCGAGACGCTGCACTACGAGATTCTCAAGCCGATCGGCTTCGACCCGGCCAAGAAGTACCCCGCTATCGTCTCGGTCTATGGCGGCCCGCACGCCCAGCGCGTGATGAAGAACTGGCACAGCCCGTCGGAGCGCACCTATCTCGAGGCCGGCTATGTGATCTTCAAGTTGGACAATCGCGGCAGCGGCAACCGGTCGGCCAAGTTCATGCGCGCCCTGGACCGCAAGCTCGGGACCGTCGAGGTCGATGACCAACTGCTGGGCGCCAAGTTCCTGGCGAGCCAGCCCTATGTCGACGCCGACAAGCTAGGCGTCATGGGCTGGTCCTACGGCGGCTTCATGACCCTGATGCTGCTAACCGCCGAGAACACCCCGTTCAAGGCCGGCGCCTCCGGCGCTCCGCCGACCGAGTGGAGCCTGTACGACACAGCCTATACCGAGCGCTACATGGGCAAGCCTGACGAGAACAAGGCTGGCTACGCCTATTCGGACATCAACAACCGGCTCGACAAGCTGGCGCCGGGCAGCCTGCTGCTGCTGCACGGCATGGCCGACGACAACGTGATCTTCGAGAACAGCACGCGCCTGATGGCGGCGCTGCAGCGCAAGGCGATCCTGTTCGAGATGGCCATGTATCCTGGCGAGCGTCACAGCGCCCCGGGCAGCAAGACCAAGGGCCTCAGCGTCCTGAAGACCCATCTGGACTTCTTTGATCGCAAGCTCAAGGGCCAGTAGGCCGTAGGCCGCCTCGCGCCCCTTTCCGGGGCGCGGGGCCCCCTTCCCTGCGACATCGCGCCCTCCCGGCTCGACCTTATGTCGCAGGGTAAGGTTGCAGCGCGGGGCGTATGGTTAAGTGAGCTGACTCAGGGAACCGCGCCATGACCAAGTCCCCCGACGCCGCCGTTGAATGGCTGCTCGACACTGTCAAAGAAGCGATCGAAGATGGCCGCGCTACGGTCGAAGATCTTGAAGAGTGGCTACTGGCGGCCATCCTGCTGGAAGAGATGACCTTGGATGAGGAGCAGGATCGACAGGAAGCCCGCGCACTGGACACCTGGCTGAACGTATCCCGGACGCTTCACTAACCTACGACCAACACCGGTAGATGGCGCCCTGCGCGGGGGGCGTGCGCTTTAACGCTCCTCCCGGAAGGGCGAGTATTCTTCGGTGAGCATCTCCATGTCGCTCTCCACCGCCAAGCGCTCGCGCTCCAGATAGCGCGCCACCGGCTCACGCAGCATCGGGTCGGCGATCCAGTGCGCGGAATAGACCGCGCTCGGCAGGTAGCCGCGGGCGATCTTGTGCTGCCCTTGCGCGCCGGCCTCGACGCGCGGCAGGCTAAGGCGGATCGCGTGCTCGATGGCCTGATAGTAGCAAAGCTCGAAATGCAGGAACGGCACGTCCTCGACGCAGCCCCAGTGGCGACCATAGAGGCAGTCGCGCCCGATCAGGTTCAGGGCCCCGGCGATCCAGGGCCCGCCTGGGCACCGCGCCAAAAGTAGCAACACCTTGTCGGCCATGCGTTGGCCCAGCAACGAGAAGAACGGGCGGTTCAGGTAGGGCCGCCCCCACTTGCGTCCGCCGGTGTCCATGTAGAAGGCGAAGAAGGCGTCCCAGTGG
>NCDQ01000090.1 GCA_002280275.1 Caulobacter vibrioides
GACCATCAAGGAGTTTCTGCCGACCGACCGGCTGCTGAGCTATCTGGAAGCAATCCTGCGCGTCTACAATCGCCACGGCCGCCGCGACAACATCTACAAGGCCCGGATCAAGATCCTGGTCGCCGCCCTCGGCGCCGTAGAGTTCGCCCGTCAGGTCGAGGAGGAGTGGAGCAAGATCGACGCCGCGCGCGCCGATCTGCCGGCCTCTGAACTGGCGCGTATCCGCGCCGCCTTCGCCACGACCCCGTTCGAGACGCTGCCGGCGCGGTCCGAAGCGTTCGAGACGGCCAAGGCCAAGGACGCGGCCTTCGCGCGTTTTGTCCGCAACAACGTCCGCCCTCACAAGCAGCCAGGCTATGCGATCGTTGAGATCTCGCTGAAGGCGCAGGAGCAGACGCCGGGCGACGCCTCGGCCGGTCAACTGGATGTCGTCGCCGATCTCGCCGAGCGCTACGGTTTCTCGGACCTGCGCGTGACCCACGCCCAGAACCTGGTCCTGCCTCACATCAAGCTGGATGACCTGCCGACCGTGTTCGCGACCCTGCAGGCCGCTGGCCTGGCGACGCCGAACATCGACCTTGTCAGCGACATCATCGCCTGCCCGGGTCTGGACTACTGCGCGCTGGCCAACGCCCGAGCCATCCCGGTCGCGCAGGATATCGCGCGGCAGTTCGCTGATCTGGATCGCGCCGAAAAGGTCGGCGAGCTGAAGATCAAGATCAGCGGCTGCATCAACGCCTGCGGCCACCACCACGTAGCCCACATCGGCATCCTAGGCGTCGATAAGAAGGGCGAGGAGTTCTACCAGCTGTCGCTGGGCGGCTCGGGCGCCGAAGACGCCTCGATCGGCAAGATCCTGGGTCCGGCCCTGCCGGCGGACAAGGTCGCCACCGCCGTGGACCAACTGGTCGAAGCCTATCTGAACGCTCGCGTCGATGGAGAGCGCTTCCTCGACACCTATCGCCGCGTCGGCCTCGAGCCCTTCAAGGAGGCGGTCTATGCCCAAGCTGATTGAGCTCGTTGACGGTCAGGCCCGCTGGGCCGAGGACAGCTTCACGCATCTGGCTGACGAGGACGCGATCCCGTCCGCCGGTGACGTGATCCTGTCGCTGGCCCGCTTCCAGGCCGAGGGGGATGCCCTGTTGGCCTCCAACAGCCGTCGCGTCGGCGTGCGGATCGAGCCCGACCAGGAGGTCGACGTCCTGGCCTACGACCTGCCGCGCATCGCGGTGGTGGCCCTGGCCTTTCCGAAGTTCCGTGACGGCCGCGCCTACACGTCCGCGCGGCTGCTGCGCGAGCGGTTCAGCTATCAGGGCCAGATCCGCGCCGTGGGCGATGTGCTGCAGGAGCAGGCGGGCTTCATGGTTCGGTGCGGCTTCGACGCGTTCGAGCCTGCCGACGGCGCGACGCCCGACGTGCTGACCAAGGCGGCCAATCGCTTCCGGCACGTCTATCAGCGCGCGGCCGACGATCGGCCGATCGCGCTGGATGAGAGGGCGGTCTGATGGCCTACGACCAGACGAGCGCGACGGCTCCCGGCCTGGCCGCCCGGCTGGACGCCGAGCTGCGCGAGGCTCATCCGAGCGAGATCCTCCGCACGGCCCATGAGCACTTCGGCGACAAGCTGGCGTTGGTCTCGTCGTTCGGCGCGGAGTCCGCCGTGCTGCTGCACCTGGCGTCGCGTGTCTCTCCCGCCATCCCGGTGCTCTTTCTCGATACCGGCATGCTGTTTGGCCAGACGCTGGACTATCGCAAAAATCTCGCCGCTCAGTTTGGCCTGACCGACGTCCGCGACCTGCGGCCGGCCTTCGCCGATCTGGCGATCCAGGATCCCAACTCCGACCTCTGGCGCACCAGCGTCGACGGCTGCTGCCACATCCGCAAGGTCCTGCCGCTGGATCGCGCGCTGGGCGGTTTCGACGCCTGGATCACCGGCCGCAAGCGCTTCCACGGCGGCGATCGCCTGAGCCTGCCGGTGGTCGAGGAGGCCGACGGCAAGATCAAGTTCAACCCGCTGGCCAACTGGTCCAAGGCCGAGCTCGACGCTTATGTCGCCGAGCATCACCTGCCGGCCCACCCCCTGGTGGCCCAAGGCTACGCCTCGATCGGCTGCTGGCCCTGCACCCAACCCTCGGAAGACGGTCGCTCGGGCCGTTGGGCCGGGCAGGAAAAGACCGAATGCGGCATACATGTCGCCCGCGCGCCGGGCGTCGCGCCGAACGTGGGCGGCGGGATCTAAGCCGCCATAAACCGCATCTCGACCCGTGCGCCGCCGTTTCGCCGGTTGGCGATCGAGACTTGGCATCCTTGGGCGTCTGCCAGCGCCTTCACGACCGATAGGCCCAAACCAGAGCCGCCCGTAGCACGCGTACGCGACAGATCGGCGCGCCAGAACCCTTCAAACGCGCGATGGTCATCCGGGAAGCCAGGCCCCCGGTCGCTGACCGTGACAACGCATCGGTCCGCCGCCTCTTCGACAGCGATCTGCAACTTTCCGCCCTCGGCGGCGTAGCGGCGCGCGTTATCCAGAACGGCGCGGAGCATCTGACGTACGCGTGCGGGATCGGCCCAAGCGACGACTGGTGCGAGGTCTGTCTCGATCACCAACCCTGCGTCCCGCAGGTGTGGCGACATGACGTCGAGGACGCAAAGCGCTTCGGCCGTAAGGTCGCACCGGGTGATGTCGAGGACCAGCGCCCCTGAGGACGCAAGGCTGACGGTTCTAAGATCCTCTATGATCCGCGACAGGTCCTCGACCTGGGTGAGCAGGGCTCGCATCTGCGCGTCATCGCGGGGGAACACGCCGTCCAGCGCGCCGTGGATATAGCCCCGCAGCACGGTCAATGGTGTGCGGAGTTCATGCGCCACGGCCGCCGTTTGAAACCGCATACGGCTCTCGGAACGGTCCAGGGCTTCGGCTTGGGCGTTGAAGGCGTCAACAAGAACAGACACCTCACGCGTCAGCTTGGCGGGCGGGCTGATCCGATGGCTGAAGTCTCCCGCCGCAATCTTGCCCGCGCCCTCAGCCACGGCATAGATTGGGTCGGTGACGCGTCGCGCGATCCGACCGGTGAGCCAGACGCAAATCGCGATGACCAACAGCGATAACAGCGCCATGCCGGTATAGCTGAGTAACAGCGCCCGAGGCTGTTCTGCTGCTATGGTCTTCATCAGCGCGAGCATGTCGTCGCTCGCTGGAACACGATTTTGCTCAAGCAGATCGACAGCTTGGGCGAGGTTTTCCGGCAAACGGCTTTTCACCTCGTATTGGATCAGCAGGTCGATCCCCAACGAGGCCGTCGCGATGAAGATAACCGCGCAGACCATCATCCAGATGATGGCGACGCCAAGCCGACGCGCGAGGGTCGGGGGCGGCTTCACCCGAGCACCGCGAGGCGATACCCAACACCACGCACATTGACGAGGTAGCTCTCAGCGCCGGCCTTCTCCAGCTTGCGTCGCAGATTGCTGACGTGGCTGTCGACTGTGCGCTCCAGCGCATCGCTTTCGGGCAGGCAAGCGTCAAGTATCTCGGCGCGGGTATGAACGCGGGTCGGTGCGTTCAGGAAAAGCACTAGGATCCGGTACTCGCTGAGGGTGAGGTTGAGAGACGATACCGAGGCGCCGTCGCCGCCGATAACCCGAGCGACGTGCGCATTCAGATCCGCCTCAATCGGACCGTGGCGCACGAGTTTGGCCGCCGTTCCGCCCTGGGTGCGCCGCAGAACGGCCTTGACCCGTGCGACGACCTCGGAGGGGTTGAAGGGCTTGACGACATAGTCGTCGGCGCCCATCCGCAAGCCGGTAAGGCGGTCGATATCGTCGGCCATGGCGGTTGCAAAGATCACGGGCGTATCGCCGCGACGGCGGATCTCCGACAGAACCGCATAGCCGTCCTTCTTGGGAATATTGACGTCTAGAAGCACCAGCGCCGGGTTCAGGCTTCGGTGTTGAGCGAGAGCGGCCTCGCCGTCGGCGGCGCAGACCACTCTAAGTCGCTCGCGCTCAAGATAGGTCTGGAGAATGCGGGCGATGTCGGGATCGTCCTCGACGACGCAGATGAGCGCGTTTTCCATAGCTAGGGCCCTAAATGTCCGAGGAAAACCCTGGCGCTGGATTGTCGAGCTTTTGTGGAGGTATCGCGAAGATCTTATGGGGGGGCGGCCCTGAGGGCGTCAGATGCGAATTGGCAAGTGAAATAGTCTTAAGGCGGCCCCCACGCGATCTCCACAATCAGCGCACAGAGTCTCGACCAGCTGAGCCGAACAAGACGCCGTCCAAGCCGGAACGCCTCTCGGAACCGGTATCACCAATAAGGATGGAGTCTCTTTCATGTCTAAGACCACGATGATCGCCGCGATCCTGCTCGCCGCCGCGGCCTCACCCGCCCTGGCTCAAGAGGGGCCGACGAGCGACAGTGTATCGGTCGGCGGCTTCTACGCCGGCGCCGAGTTGGGTTACGGCAAGCCCAAGCACAAACTGGACCTCACGCCGAAGACCGGCGGGCCGACGAGCGGCTCAGCCGACAAGACCGGCTTCGAGTATGGCGGCTTCATGGGCTATGGCGCCATCATCGGCGAAAGCCTCTATATCGGCGGTGAGGCCAGCTTGGGCGCCGGGGGCGGGAAGGCCTCGCGAACGCTCTCGAGCACGAAGGTGACGATCGACCCGGGCCTGCGCTACGGCGCTGCCGCGCGCGCGGGCCTGACCTTTGACGGCGGTGGCCTGCTCTACGGCAAGGTCGGGCTGGAGCGACGCAAGTTTGAGGTCTCTACGATCGGCGCCAAGAAGAAGCTGACCGCCAAGGGCCTCGTGTACGGTGTCGGC
Organism: Caulobacter vibrioides; assembly: GCA_002280275.1. Lineage (GTDB taxonomy): Bacteria > Pseudomonadota > Alphaproteobacteria > Caulobacterales > Caulobacteraceae > Caulobacter > Caulobacter vibrioides_A. The sequence continues at coordinate 4,828 of NCDQ01000090.1, forward strand.
TATGAGCAGGCGCTCAACGACAATGTCGGCCTGCGGGGAGAAATCTCGCGAGTGAACTACGACGATAAGTCGGTCACGTTCTCCACCGGCGACAAGGTCAAGTTCGACTCCAGGGAGACCCGCCTGACCCTGGGCGCAATCGTCCGCTTCTAGAGCCCGCGCATAGTCCATCGGACCTCGCCGGGACCGTCCAAGCCATCGAGCGCTATCGCGACGGTCCCGGTAGTGGGCGATGTGGCCTACTCCCCAGGCCGATACGTCCGCACCGCATGCTTCTTGACGTCCTCGGGATAGAAGTAGACGTCCCGCAGATTGCCGATCACATAGCGCTGGGCCTGGTCGTTGAAGTGTGGCGAGGCAGGATCGCCGCTCTCGCCGCCGGCCGAGATGGCGCGGGCGCGGACCCTGTCGCCGAACTGAACGACCGCCACGAAGCTGTTGCCCAGCGTGCCGTAGTACTTCTTCGTGCCCGGCCAGCGCTTGGCGCCGAACGAGGCGAGCGAGCCCCACTGGGCCGAGGTAAAGCCCACCGGAAGGCTGGGCTTGGTGTCATCGAAGGTCTGGACGATGGCGCCGTCGTTGCGCTGGAAGCGGTTGATCTCGCCCCAAGGGGTCTTCCATGACCCGAAGTCGGCGGTCAGGCGGTCGGAAGCTTCGGCCAGCGCCGCCAGCTTGTCGGCCGTTGAGAGCTTGTCGGCCATGTAGTCATAGGTGTTGAGGCCCTGCGCCTTTGCGGCCGGCGCCGCCTTGGCCCACATCGCCTCGCCCCAGAACACGGCCAGGGACGTCTCCGTCGAGCGCGTCGACCACTTGCGGTCCCAAGCGGCCAGGGCGGCGACCTGGGCGGCGACCTTGGCCTTGACCGGATCGCTATCCGGCGTCGCCGCATAGGCGCTCTCAAGCGTCGGGATCAGCCGCGCAAAGGCGGTCAGATAGGGATCGTAGGCCTTCTCGATCAGGCCGCCGAGCGTGAGGTTCTTGACGTCTTTCAGAACGAGTTCGGCGTGCAGCCCCCGCGGGTTCTCCCCGAACGTATCCATGTACTTGGGGAAGTCCGCCTGCTTGGGGCTGTAGGGTCCCGCCGCCGTATAGGGCCAGTTGTTGGTGTTGAAGGCCCAGCCGTTCGGCGGGTTCACCGCCTGGGGCGCGTCTTTCAGCGCATGCAGACCCTTCCAGTCGGTCGCCGGGTTCGAGCCGTCGACGGGCTTGGTGTAGTCAAAGCGATCGTCGCGGACCGGGATGAACTGGGGGTGCAGATAGGCGATCTCGCCCTTGGCGCTGGCGAACAGGGTATTGTTGGACGAATTGGCCTTAAGCTCGGCCACCTTCATGAATGAGGCGTAGTCGGTGGCCTTGGTGCGCAGGAACGACTGCTGGAGCGCGGCGACCGGCTTGTTCATCAGCGCGATGCTGATCCACTTGCCGCCTTCCTCGCGGACGATGGGGCCGCGATGGGTCTTGAAGACGGTGAACTTGCGCTCGGCCATCGATCCGTCGGCGGTCCGATAGGGGACGGTGATGACCTCGGTCTTCAACGGGCGAAGCTGGTCGCCGTACTTGTAGAAGCGCTGGCCGTCCTTCTCGACGATCGTTTCGATGAACTCGTCGACCACGTCGACGCCGCTGGAGGTATGCATCCAGCCCGCCTTGGCGTTGAAGCCCTGGTAGATGAAGAACTGGCCCCAGGTCGTGGCCCCGTAGGCGTTCAGACCCTCGTTGCTCGAGACCTGCATCTCGGAGCGGAAGAAGAAGCTGGTGTGCGGGTTGATCAACAACATCGCCGCGCCGTCCAGGGTCAGCTTTGGCGCGATGGCGATGCCGTTGGAGCCGGTGGGCTCCTTGAACAGCAGACCCTTCTCATCGGCGGTCATGGCCAGCTGGCGCTTGCCGTAGAAGGCCTCCAGCTGGCTCAGCGCCACGCGCTCGATGTCGCCGCCGATGCTGCCTTCCGAGAAGCTCAAGGCCATCCAGGGCTCGAAGCGCTGGATGACGCGCGGCTTCACGGTCGGATGGGTGTCCAGATAGTAGTTCAGGCCGTCGGCCCAGGCGTTCATCAGCGCCTTCAGCCAGGCTGGGCTCCTAGCGTAATCGGCCTTCAGCACGGCCGGGTCGATGAACAGCTTCTGGCGCAGGTCGGCCCAGATCGCCTTCTCGCCCTCAGCCTCGGCGGTGCGGCCCAGCGAGGTCATGAAGTTGGCCTCGACGCGGTTGAAGTCGTCCTCGGCCTGGGCGTAGGCCATGCCGAACACCGCATCGGCGTCGGTCTTGCCGTGGATATGGGCGATGCCCCAGTCATCGCGGGTGATCTCGACCTTGGCCGCGCGGGCCTTCAGTCGAGACAGGTCTTCACTCGCCTGCGCCGAGCCGGCGCAAAGCACGGCGCACAGCGCCAGGATGCTGATAGAGTAACGACGCATGACGACCCCCTAAGACCAGGCGCTCCCCGAACCGGTGGGGATCCAAGCCGAGTTCGGGCGTCAAGGCCAGCCTCTCTGGGAGGGCTGGGAGCCTATTGGGGCGGACAGCCTTTGAACTCGCCAACCTTGGAAACCGAAAGGCTGGAGAGATCGATACCGCGTAGCGCCTTCATAGAGCTGGCGCCGACGCCGCTGAACAGGTCCAGCTTGAGACCCTTGATCGCGCCGCCGATATCCGAGGCGTACCAGTAGCGACCGAGCCGGGCAGGGCGCCGCCGCTCAGCGCAGAGGTGATCAGATCGCCAAGCGGATCGGCATGCGTGGCGGGAGCGGCGGGAGCGGCCGCAGGGGGCGCCTCGGGGGCGGTCGCGGCGATGGCGGGAGCGGCGAATGCGGAGATGACCGCGGTGGCCAAAATTCCGGCGAGCTTGCGTCGCATCGAGGGTGTCCTCTTATCGGCGGTCTGTCGGGCGGAGTTTGGATAGTCCGATCACAGCTCCGTGACAACCCTGTGAGTCGATCTGGCGACGCGGGGTCTCGCGCCGTGCGCGAAAAACCGGCATCGATTCAGGGGTTTGAAACTGGGCCTTAGGGAGTCGTTTTTCGTCTCCAGGCCACTTGAAGGGCTGTGAGCATGGCGTTGCGGATTTATGGCGACTCGATTTCCGGCAACTGCCTGAAGGTCAAATGGACCGCTGATCGGCTTGGCGTCGCCTATGACTGGATCGAGACCAACGTCCTGACCGCCGAGACGCGCACCTCGGAGTTCATGGCCTTGAACCCTGCGGGCCAGGTTCCGCTGGCTGTGTTGCCGGACGGACGACCGCTGGCGCAATCGAACGCGATCATCTTCCACCTGGCGGAAGGTTCGGATCTGATCCCGGGCGACGCCTTCGATCGCGCGAAGATGCTCGAGTGGATGTTCTGGGAGCAGTACAGCCACGAGCCCTATATCGCGGTCGCGCGCTTCCAGATGCGATATCTGGGCAAACCGGTCGAGGGTCTCGAGCCGCGCCTCGTCGAGCGCGGGGCGGCCGCGCTGGCGCGCCTGGAAACACATCTGCAACAATCACCATTTCTGGTTGGGGACACGCTGACCCTGGCGGATGTCGCCCTGGTGGCCTACACCCGCGTCGCGCATGAGGGTGGGTTCGATCTTTCGCTTTATCCGGCCGTTGAGGCGTGGGTGGGGCGCGTCGAAGCCGATCTCGGCATTAAATAATCTCCCGGAGCTAAGTCCTTGCGCCTGTCGTCCAGCTTGAAAGTTCTCGCCCTCGCCGCCGCGTTGTCGGCGCCGGCCGCATCGGCGCTCGCCTGGGGCGCGTCGGGCCATCGTGTCGTCGGCGTGGTCGCGGCCAGCAACCTTCCGGCGGATGTGCCGGCGTTCCTGCGCACCCAGACCGCTATCGCCGCTATCGGCGAGTATGCGCGCGAACCAGACCGCTGGAAGGGTTCCGGCAAGATCCACGGCACGGATCGCGACTCCGCCCACTTCCTGGACCTTGACGACCAGGGGCGTATGTATGGCGGCCCGATGTTCACGGTGGCGACCCTGCCGCCGACGCGCGCCGACTATGAGACCGCGCTGCGGGCGGTCGGGCAGGATAGCTGGAAGGCGGGCTACCTGCCTTATGCGATCATCGACGGCTATCAGCAGCTGGTGAAGGACTTCACCTACTGGCGTATCCTGACGGCGGTGGTGAAGATCGAGAAGGACGCGACAAAGCTCGCCTACTACAAGGCCGACCTGAAGCGCCGGGAGGAGCTGCTGCTCCGCGATCTGGGCGTCTGGGCGCACTATGTAGGCGACGCCAGCCAGCCGCTGCACCTGTCGGTGCACTACAATGGCTGGGGGGACTATCCCAATCCGAACGGCTACACGAACTCGCGCCAGATTCACTCTCAGTTCGAAGGACCCCTGGCCAAGGCGCTGGGCGATCAGGCGTCGATCCAGGCGCTGGTCCCAGCCTATAAGTCTTGTGCGTGCTCGATCGAGACCCGCGTCGTCGGCTACCTGACCGAGACCTGGAAGCAGACCGAACCGCTGTACCAGCTGGAGAAGGCGGGGGCCTTGGTCCCGACCGATCCTCGCGCCAAGACCTTTGTTCAGGCCCGGATCGCCGCGGGCGCCACGGCCCTTCGCGATCTGGTCGTCGACGCCTGGACCGAGAGCGCCACCGGCAAGATCGGCTACCGTCCCGAGATCAGCGTCGCTGACGTCGAGACGGGCAAAGCCGATCCCTGGCTCGATCTCTACGGCAAGGACTGATCCAGCGATGCTGGCTTTCGGCGCGCCCGTCGCGGGGCTGAACTACAAGGACCGTCCTGCGGCGTTCGGCGTGGCCGAGAACAGCCTGGGTCAGATCGCCCTGGCCCAGGTCACCAAGCCCGGGAAGGCGCCATACTTTGATCTTCCGGGCGGCGCGGTCGACGGCGATGAGACCGAGCCGCAAGCCGTTGTCCGGGAATTCGGTGAAGAGACCGGGCTTGTCGTGGAGGCGGACGCGCTCATCGAGCGCGTCTCGCAGGTCTTCCTGAAGTCTGACGGGCAGCCCGTCAGGAACTTCGGCGGCGTCTATGCGGTCCGTGTCCTTGGCCTGGAGCCTGGTCTCAAGGTCGAGGATGACCACGCCCTGGTCTGGCTGGACCCTCGCGATGCGGTCGTCGCCCTTCGCCACGACGCCCACGCCTGGGCGGTCGCGGCTTGGATGCGTCGCGGTTAATTCGCGGCGAGCGCGAGATCCGCACCCTTGCGGCGGGCCAGCTTGAGGTCCGCCCGTTGGCGATCCGACAGGGCGGCTTGCAGATCCTCTTCGAACTCGATCAGGCACGCCTTCGCCGACAGGCCACGGAAGCCCGTCGCCTGGCAGCTGTGGAACACCGCGACCTGGGCGCGTTTCTCGAACTCACGCGCACCGGCGGGGCTGGAAAGGTCCAGATCGCCAACCTTGATCCGGACAACCGGCGTTTCAGCGCGGTCTTGCGCGTGGGCGGCGGTGAGGCCGATGATCGGCGTGGCGGCCAGGGCCAGGGCGGCGGCGACGGCGATGCGGTTGACGAGCTTGCTCATGTCTTGATCCTCGGCTTGGGTGGTCGCTTGGCGATCCGTTGATCGAGGATGTAGAGCGGCCAGACGCCGAGCGCCCGTTACGACTGCTTCATGACGTCGAATTAAGTCTATGAAAAATAAGTCATAATTTCCGGGGTCCGAGTATGATCTTTTTGCGTGCGCAGCTTTCGTAAATGATTAACCGCAAACCTTGGGTCTTCGTTAGCCGGCTTCTGTCACAACACGCCCATCAACTTTGTTCGCCAGAAGGGATGGGCGGCTATGAAATTCTCGATCGCGATCGCCGCGGGTATCGCTGGCAGCTTCTTTGTCGCTCAGGCCGCTACGGCCGCTGGCGGTTTCGAAGACCAGATGGCCCGTTGCCTGCAGCAGCACGCCAACACGCGCGACGCCGCGCAAGTCATGCTCGAATGCAACGCTGACGGCGGCAAGCTGTCGGACTGCAAGGTCGTGGACAACAGCGCCGCCGGCAAGGGCTTCGACAAGGCCGCCATGTGCATCGCTGAAAAGCTGCCGATGGGCGCCAAGACCGGCACTGTGAAGGTTCCGTTCCGCTTCCCGGGCGGCGCGTAAACTCCAGCGCGTCAAATGACGAAGCAAACCCCCGCCGGTTCGCCGGCGGGGGTTTTTCGTCTTAGGCCGCGACGAAGTCGCGCGTGATCTTCTGTTCGCTGT
>NCDQ01000549.1 GCA_002280275.1 Caulobacter vibrioides
GCTCGATCCGCATCGGGCTCTCGGCGCCATAGTGATAGACGACGATCAGCAGCGAGGCGAGGAAGCGCAGGAAGTCCAGCGCCCCGCCGCGCACGTTCTCCTTGGCCGAAACATGGCTGACCGACTGAGCCGTCGGCTCGGTCGCAACGGGGGTCCCGTCGGAGGGAATCTGGGGCGGCGCGGCGGTCACGCTCGCCGCATACCAAAGCCCGTCCGGACGCGGAAGCCGTCACCCGAACGTCATCTTGCGCCATGGCGTCGCGGACACTTCGATGACCGGGGTGCAGGTGGGGTGAAACGCCCTCTCCCAAGGGGAGAGGGTTGGGGTGAGGGGGTACGGCGTCCGACGGAGCGCCGGCACGCCGTCAGACCTCGTAACCCCTCTCCCTCCCCCCCCTTCGCGGCGGGCCCCTCCCTCTCCCTTTGGAAGAGGGAACCTAAAGCCCCTCCGCCGCCGCCTTCGCCGCCGCGACGCGCTCGTCCATGCCCTTGCCGTAGAGCGCGGTGATCCGCTCCACCACCTGCGCCGGGGCCGTCTCCGGCCGTCCGGCGTTGAACGGCGGCGCCGGGGCGTATTCCACAGCCAGCTGGATGCCCTGGGCCATCTCATCGCCCGCCAGTTCGGCGATCAGGGTCAGGGCGAAGTCGATGCCCGCCGTCACCCCGCCGCCGGTGATGTAGCGGCCGTCCCGCGCCACCCGCGAGGCGTCCGGGATCGCGCCGAACAGCGCCAGCTGGTCGCGCCAGGCCCAATGGCAGGCCGCGCGCTTGCCCTTGAGCAGCCCCGCCGCCCCCAGCACCAGCGAACCGGTGCAGACCGAGCAGACATAGCGCGCGCCGTCCGCCAGCCGGCGGATCTCCGCGATAAAATCAGGATCGCCCATCGCCTGGGTCGTGCCAAAGCCGCCCGGCACGATCAGCACGTCGCAGGCCTCGATATCCGACAACTTGGGCAGATGGGCGAAGACCAGGCCGTCGGCCTCGATCTCGCCGCCCGCCAGGCTGGCCACCGTGACCTTGGCGCCGGGCAGGCGGCACAGCACCTGATGCGGGCCTGTGAAGTCCAGGTGCGTGACACCGGGGAACAGGGCGATCACGATTTGCAGGGTCTGGCTCATGCGATGGTCGCCGTCACATTCTAGCGCCAAGATGACTCGACGAGATGCTGGCGGAAATGACATAGTTCCCGCGATTTCAGCCAAGGCGTCCGCCATGTCCCGCGCAATCGGCTTTCTCGTCTATCCCGGCTTCCAGTTGCTGGACGCCACCGGCCCGATCGCGGCGTTCGAGATCGCCGGACGGCTGTCGCCCGGCGCCTACAGCCTGCACTTTCTGTCGCTGCGCGGCGGCCTTGTCCCCAGCACCTCGGGCATGGTCGTGCAGACCAAGGCCCTGGCCGAGGCCCCGCCGCTGGACACGTTGCTGGTGGCCGGCGGCGACGCGGTGAAGGTCCCCGCCAGCTGCCCCGAGACCCTGGCCTTCGTCCGCGCGGCGGGTCGGCAAGCGCGCCGCGTGGCCAGCGTCTGCTCAGGAACCTATGTCCTGGCCGAGGCCGGTCTCCTGGACGGCAAGCGCGCCACCACCCACTGGAGCCCGACCAAGGCCTTCCAGCGCCGCTATCCGAACATCAGGCTCGAGCCTGACCGCATC